>NZ_JBALEQ010000044.1:0-12058 GCF_036917775.1 Nostoc sp. | reverse complement strand
CGATTCATCGGTTCAAACTGCTGAAATACTTACTATGTATACATTTTATCAGTTTTAAGCTCCGGTTTTTTCTGAGTTTGTGAGAAATCCGGGGTTGGCTTGCCTTGTGATTGCATACCCTTGGATATAAAAACAGGAAGGTGGTTATTGCTTATAGACTGATGCCAATACTTTTCGGATAAACCCAACAATCTCTCTTTTGATCTGGGGAAAGGTTACTGGACTTGGGGGAAAAGTAAATTCAAACCCTTTCCCTTTCCCCTTTCCCCCAAAACCCGAAAAGTATTGAGACTGACGCTACTTTAAAGCCACTATTTGATTCACCATCACCGCCAATGCCACCATCCCCAAAATCGTCATTAATCCCGCCGGCATAAACTTACGTGTTTTAGCTAGTCGAACTGCAAAGACTACAACTAAAACAGCAGTAACTAACACTGCTAAAATCGAACCCCAGGTTTGCCCTTGGAGTTGAAAGTAAGCAGCGAGTATTAGCAATAAACCGCTAATACTACCACTTACCAGTGAAACCTTACTTCTAGCTTGAATATAGCCAATAATTCCACCAGCGATCGCTAATATGCCGTAAGCAAAAGCAGCAATTATACTTAAATTCATTGTTAATACATCTGTAGATTTTGACTTTACTGCCAAGGTCAGCCGACAATTTACCATAGCTAAATAGCTATACCACACAGTTGATTGATGGATAGATCAAGCGATGCCAATAACAAGTACTTCCTCATATACAAAAGTCCAATATCTCCAGCGTCAAGCGGCCTCACTTTTACTGTACCAGTCTGTTCTTCAAGGCGAAGTGGGGATAGCATTTCTGGAACTGTTGCAAGCTATACGTTACACTGACTCTGATGCGCGGGGTTGTCTCCAAGCCTACGGTCGTTACTTCCACGCTTTAGCGGCTAAAAATCAAAACTGGGAAGACTATTTAATTACTCAACTTCTCTTCTCTAATAATCCTTTTACAAAACTGGCCCAAGTGAAAGAATTTGAAGAATTGCCCCCAGCTTTAGTAGCAGCAGCACAGCACGATTTACAAATATTACAAAGTCTCTATGAATGTAGCAGCGCCTCTTTGAGTGAGTGGATACAAAGCGTAGCTCATATGCCGATTTCGCCAGTAGTGTGGTATAAAGAGCAAGAATTCGTAGGAGTAGAGACCAAGTTCGCTACATATTTACAAGACTTAGATAATTGGGGTGATGCTGTAGAAGAGTTGGCGGCTTATTATCGGCAATGTGGCTCTGGTTTATTTGCAGAATATCGCGCTTTACGTTGGCAAGCTGGGCAGTTTATCGGTATCCGATATTCTGATCCGGTTAAGTTGAGTGCGCTTGTAGGTTACGAGTCTCAAAGAGATGCTTTGTTAAAAAATACAGAGTTTTTATTATCAGGAGAGATGGCACTTCATGTATTACTTTACGGTAGTCGTGGTTCTGGCAAATCTTCTTTAGTGAAATCTTTGTTGAATGAATATAGCGAGCGTAGCCTCCGCTTATTGGAAGTGACAAAATCTGATTTAAAAGACTTACCAGAAATTGTGGAACATTTACGAGGAGTGTCACAAAAATTTATTATTTTTGTCGACGATCTTTCCTTTGAAGAAGATGATGATGCCTTTAAAGCGCTCAAGGTAGTTTTAGAAGGTAATTTAACCGCGCGGCCGCAAAATGTAGTTGTGTATGCTACTTCCAATCGCCGCCATCTGATTCGGGAGTTCTTTGTGGATAGACCTACCCCCAAAGATAACGAGGAAGTCCATGCTTGGGATACGATGCAGGAGAAGCTTTCGTTTAGCGATCGCTTTGGTTTAACCTTGACCTTTGAACCAGCCGATCAGAAAACTTATTTAAAGATAGTACAACATCTAGCAGCAAAAGCTGAAATTAATATTACCCAAGAAGATTTGGAGTTTCAAGCATTACAGTGGGCAACTCGTCACAACGGTCGTTCTGGACGCACAGCACGGCAGTTTGTTGATTTTTTAAAAGCAGATTTAAAACTTTCTTATGCAAATAACAATACATCTGATACTTCGGATTAAAATTATTTTATTGATGATTAAATTTTTTTGCTAGTTACATAACAATATAATGCCTCATTAACTAAAGCTAGATATTTCAGAATTACTATGATACAAAACTTTGGAAAAATGTCTTATTTAACCAAACAGAATAACCTGTGTATTCTAATTCATAATTACATTCGCGTATCTGCCAATGTAATTACGAATTACGTAGCTGGCTTCTCACATTCTCTAGGAGACGCTACGCCAATGGCGAGTATTACGAATTAGTATGAAACTTACTTATTCTGATAATTTCACTACGCTAAAAACGAGCAATATGCAATCAGTAACGATCAGCAATCGATTTATACTAGGAATAGTTGCCTTTAGTGTGAGTTTTGGTCTTAGTCTCGTCCCAAGCTGGGATTTTAATAAAGCTTTTCTCACAGGTTTAATTACTGCCGCTACTATTTATGCAACAGCATTATTTGTAGATAAGCGGCGGAGAAATTATGAAATGTTTGTTTTAGGTTCTCTCCGCAAACGAATTAAAGAAATGGAGGGGTTGAAAGCTCGTGTTGTCAGAGAAATAAATCAAATCGAAGAACATCATAATTTATTATATGCAGAGTCACAGCAACTCCAAAATCAAGTCACAGAAAGCCGTAACCAAAGAGATAGTTTACATCGGGAGTTAAGAACATTTACCGGACAAAAAAAACAGCTAGAAACTGAAATAAATACTCTGCAAATTGAAATTAATAATTTGCAGAAAAATCAAACAGAATTGAACAATGCTTTTTCTATACTTACAGCAGAAAAGCGTCGTCTAGAGTCGAATTGTAATGTATCTCGTGCTGAAATCACGCAATTGCAAAGCCAAATTTCAGAACTCCAGCAAGAGAAACAAGAAGTTGAAAGTAATTTAACTCTTTTAGGCAGACTCAAACCTCAATTAGAAGAAAAACTATACGAACTGCGAATTGCAATTCAAGAGTTAGAAGTTGAGACAACCCAAAAAAATCAGTTGCTGGTAGCGACAAAAACCGAAAGAGAAAATATTCAAGCTATCCTACATTCTTCACAAACCCAATTAGCAGAACACAAAGCCGAATTACAGCAGTTGCAAGAGCAAATTTCATTATTGCAAGAAGAACGAGATTCATTGCAAAATCAAGTCTGGGAATTACTCCAACAACTAGAAACATTTAATCAAGAACCTTCAACTGATAATTTCCCAGAAGATGATACTGAATTGTTTCCCTTTTCTGAAATAATGGAAACTACAGCAGTCATAAATAAATCGGAAATTGATACATCAGAGAATATACCTGAAGAATGGACTAATCTTTTAGAAAATCTCCCAGTATACGAACTACAAGTATTAAAAGCGATAGTCGAGCAAGATAATCCCAAGGCTGCTATTAAAAAAATTGCCGAAGCAAATATCACTATGCCGAATCTTTTAATCGATTCTATAAATGAACGGGCAAATGATACTATTGGAGAATTAATAATTAACTCAGATTCGGAAATTCCAGAAATTTACCATGAGCATATTACCCATGTGAAAAAAATGATTGCAACGCATGAAAGTCTCATGGCTAGACATGGGTCGCCAAATTAAAATATTATTGCCGTCGTCAGGTTAGTAGTAAGGTGAATATGTACCTTACCTATTTACTGCGTGCTTATGCGTTTAGAATAAAAAGAAGTGTAATACATGGCAAAGCTCAAAATCTCGAAAAAAATCTCCACTGGTTTAATCAATTCCCTTGGTGCGGGGGTAGTACCAAGAGTAGGAGTTGAATATATCGCAGTAGGTCGAGAAAAAGAACTAAAAAGCCTATTACAAAATCTTGATGATATTGCAGAAGGTGTAGCAGCATTTCGGTTCATAATTGGTAACTACGGTTCCGGAAAAAGTTTTTTATTGCAACTACTTCGCAACCGCGCTATGGAGCAAGGTTTTGTAGTTGCTGATGCTGATTTATCCCCTGAACGCCGATTAGCTGGAAGCAACAATGAAGGTGTAGCCACCTATCGAGAATTAATGAGCCACCTAGCTACAAAAACTCGTCCTGATGGTGGTGCTTTAGTTTCGATTTTAGAAGGATGGATTAATAAAATTCAACAAGAAGTGGTCAAAGAAACTGAAATGCGTCCCAATGACGATGGTTTTGATGACAAAGTTGAATCAAAAATTAGGGAAGTAGTTCAGTATATTGAAGATTTAGTTCATGGTTTTGATTTTGGTAGCGTGATTATCGCTTATTGGCGTGGCTACCGAATGGATGATGATAATTTAAAAAATGCGGCGATGCGCTGGTTGCGGGGAGAATTTACTACTAAAGTTGAGGCGAAAGCGGCTTTAGGAGTGCGCGTCATTATTGATGATGATAGTTGGTATGACTATATAAAACTGTTTGCGAAATTTGTCGCTGAGATTGGCTATAAAGGACTGTTAATTTTAGTTGATGAAGCTGTACATTTATATCAAATATCTACCACAGTTACGCGGGAAAAAAATTATAATCGACTCCTGGCAATGTTTAACGATACCATGCAATGTAAAGCTGAACATCTTGGTATTGTCGTTGGTGGAACAACTAAATTTTTAGAAGACCCCAAACGGGGACTTTTTGCAGACCAAGCTTGGCAAAGACGCACAAAAGAAAGCCGTTTTATTGCCCAAGCTAATGTTCAAGAAAATTCAGGGCCAGTGATTCGGCTAAATCCGTTGAGTGAAGCAGAAATATTGACGCTTTTGCAACGTTTAGCTGAGATTCATGCACTTAATTTTGGGTATGAACAGACTTTGACAAATCGTGAGTTGAAGGAGTTTGTGCAAGAAATTATTAATCGTTTAGGTGCAGAAGCATTACTGACACCAGGGGAAATTGTGCGAGATTTTATGAGTGTGCTGAATATTCTTCATCAAAATTCAGGAATTGCATTCGGTGAATTAATTCATGGCTCTAAATTTAAACCTACTGCTATGGGTAAGAATGCAGATGTGGATGAGGATGGCGCAGCAGAATTTAGTTTGTGATTTACTCTTTAGTTAGGACTTACGCCAAACTACACACGGTAGGGGCAATTCATGAATTGCCCCTAACTGAGAATCAGGGTTCTGACTATTGTTTGCGTAAGTCCTATAGGACTATGATTTGATTTCTGAAAAAATCTAAGTAATATGTAGGGTGTGTTATGGCGTAGCCTAACGCACCTAAACCTTTGGGCAGTGCGTTACGCCAAAGGCTAACGCACCCTACGTATATTTCAATAATCAAATATGAGTCCTATATTTAGTAGCTGAATTGGGGCAAAATTAAAGCGTTAATTAAGAAACTATGTTGTAGCAACTAGCGCGTCAAGTCGTATTTTCTCCTTAACATTACGGATGTAGCAGATAGCTTAAGTCTTTTTCCTACTTCAGAATTTCTTGACTCCCGCGTTATCATCTGAAAAAGATAAAACTTTTGTGAGGTGGGGAGGTTTTCTCGCTTAGGGAGTTCCGACAACTAAATCATCCCGTAGAATAGACAGGTAATAAACCCTGCCTCATATAAAATACGGGAAAATTTTTAGAAATTCCTCAAGACTCAGGACTCGCTATTTATCTGCTCACTCAGGATTCAGGACTCTTTATGTTAGCAGGCACAATTTTGCAAGATGGAAAATATACCCTAATTCAAGAAATAGGGCGGGGTGGCTTTGGTATTACATTTAAAGCTACCCATCACTACTTAGGTCAGGAGGTGGTGATGAAAACCATCAATGAACGGCTGCGACAACATCCTGATTTTGCGAAATTTGAGCGCCAATTCCAAGATGAAGCCAGACGATTAGCTACGTGTATTCATCCAAATATAGTCCGAGTCAGTGACTTTTTTGTGGAAGCTGGACTGCCTTACATGGTAATGGAATACATTCGTGGCGAAACCTTGGGAGACGCATTTGTATTACCAGGAATAACTTTGCCTGAAGCCACAGCAATTCATTACATTCGGCAAATTGGAGCAGCTTTACAGGTAGTACATAACAATGGTTTGCTGCACCGAGATGTCAAACCAGATAATATTATTCTTCGTCAAGGAACACAAGAAGTAGTACTAATTGATTTTGGCATTGCTAGGGAATTTAATGGCAATGTCAGACAGACTCACACTGGTCTGGTTTCTGAAGGCTATTCTCCAATTGAGCAATATTTGACGCAAGCGCCGCGCACACCCGCCACTGATGTTTATGGTTTAGCCGCAACTTTGTATGCACTGTTGACAGCACAAGTACCTATGCCAGCATTATTGCGCGATCGCGAACAAATGCCTTCCCCCCGCGAATTGCAACCACACTTGAGTGCTGCTGTCAACCAGGCAATAATGCGCGGTATGGCGGTGGAGTCTCGTTTTCGACCAGCGACTGTTGCTGAGTGGTTACAACTCCTACCTGGAAATGAGGGGCTGATGACACCGGAAGCCTTAGCAACTTATGCAGTCCCAACTGTCAATTTATCTGCCCAACAAGCTGCAACTCTACTTGGAAAAACTGGTCAAAATCGCCTTCATAAGCCATCTGTGTTAGCACAGTCCAACCAAAACATCGCTAAAGGAAATCCACTGGCAAAAAAACCGGGATCATCTCAAATACTCATAGGTGTAGGCGTAGCCTTGGTTGCTGCTACAGCAGGTTTTGGCATCACTAGCATTTTACCAAAATCTCAGCCGCAGCCAACCACAAAGCCGCTTTTTGAACAGCCTACTCAAGAACCAGCCGCGAAAGCACCTAGCTTTGAGAATGGTGAAACCACCTCAAGAACCCAATCAGCACCTCTTTCTAATTCCAAGCAGCGCCGACGTAATCGCCGTTCTTCCCCCGAAGAAACTCCTAGCAGCCCTACAGGAGAATCACAACGGGGCGATTTGCAGCAATCTGCACCTGCACCTAGCGTTTCCCCCACACCCTCGCTAGTGGAAAAACTACGGGCAATCCGGTCATCTCGTAGTGCTTCCCCTGCACCATTGCCACAAAATAACTCACCCACCTCTAATCAGAATTCTGCTTCCCCTGAATCGATAATTCCACCAAATTCTGTGGTTATACCAGCAGCACCACCGACACAATCCAAACAGTCAGATCCTTCTGCTGTAGTAGTACCAACATTGGAAAAGCAAAATTCACCAACTGATAATCAACCCCAGAGCGATCGCAAATTACCGGAAAAGCTACAAGATGACAATAATTAATCAATTTTAGATTTTTTCTTCACACCCCCCGAATCTCAGCCAGAATCGGTATGGTAATCAAAAATTCAGTTCCCTTACCGGGTGTAGAATTTACAGAAAGCAACCCATTATGTTTTTCTGTGATGATTTGATGAGCGATCGCTAACCCTAAACCGGTTCCTTGACCAACAGCTTTAGTAGTAAATAAATGGTCAAATATTTTTTCTTTGACTTGTTCACTCATCCCAATACCATTATCTGCAATTGCGACTTGAATTTGGTCATCTTTAACTCTAGTTTTTATGATAATGCGGTTAGGATTGGCTTGAATTTCCTTAAAAGTGCGTCCATTGTTCGAGTCTTCTAACGCATCAATGGCATTCGCCAAAATATTCATAAATACCTGATTTAACTGACCCGGAAAACATTCAATTTGGGGCAAATCACCATAGTCAGTGATCACATCAATAGCGGGGCGTTCTTCATTTGCTTTCAGACGATGTTTTAAAATTAAAATTGTGCTGTCAATGCCATCGTGAAGGTTGCAAGGGACGGGGCGCTCGGTGTCAGCACGAGAAAAGGTTCTGAGACTAGTGCTAATATCTGTAATTCGCCTCACTCCTTCACGCATCGAGCTGACTAGTTTAGGAAGATCCTCACGGATATAATCGAGGTCAATGGTTTTAATCTCGTTTTGAATTGCAGCACTGGGCCGTGGATATTCCTGTTGATAAAGGTCAACTAATCCAAAAATATCGTTGATATACTCTAGAGCCGGCTCGATGTTGCCGCTCAAGAACCCAATGGGATTATTAATTTCATGGGCGACTCCTGCAACTAAGTTGCCCAAAGCAGATAGTTTTTCGCGTTGCACGAGTTGGATTTGTGAGGTCTTGAGTTCTGCCAATGCCTCAGATAGTTGGGTTGTGCGCTCGACCACTTGCTGTTCTAAGCTACGGCTGAGTCGATATAGCTTGGTTTGAGTTTTGACTCGTGCGAGGACTTCTTGCTCAGAAAAAGGTTTGGTGATGTAGTCTACGGCTCCCAATTCTAGAGCGCGGACTTTGTTCGTGGTATCCGAGAGTGCAGTCATAAAAATAATCGGGATATGGCTGGTGGCGGGGTTGCTTTTGAGGCGTTGACAGGTTTCAAAGCCGTCAATTCCCGGCATCATCACATCCAATAAGATCAGATCGAGTTCCTCGTTAAGCTGTGCTTGTTCGATCGCGCTAAGTCCATCCAGAGCGATCGCTACTTCAAAGCCAGCATCTTCTAGGGTGCTGGAAATGACTTCCAAATTGGTGGGCATATCATCCACAATCAAGATCAAGCCATTACTCATTAACTTGCTCCTGCCCCTAAATAGGCTTGGATCAGCTGGTGAATCTGCTTTGGTTGAAATTGTTGAGCCAGTTTGACGATCTGTTGGGAAAAGGGTTGGTAGATGCGATCGCGTTGCTCTAGCTGTTCCGCCATCTCAATGACTTTTTTTAACCGCCCTTGTTGCACCAGTTTGAGGAGTTTTTGCAAGTCTTCTAGTGGCGGCACTTGATCGGGAGCAAAGTTTGTAGAGTCAGTCTTCAGCCAACTAGCCTCGATATTTGCAGTTTCTCCATTGCTTGGGGTTTCATACTGCCAAACTAGATTTAAAAACTTTTCCAAAGTTGCGAACAACTCATCAGTATGGACGGGTTTCGGTAAGAAGTCATTCCCACCTGCATTGATGCTCATCTGCTGATCGATTTCTGCCACGGATGCTGAAGAGACGATCACTTTGTGATGCTGTAAATCGGCTGATTTGCGGAGATGTTTCAGCATCTCGAAGCCATTCATCACTGGCATGGCAATATCGGTGATGATTAAATCGGGGTGGTGCTGTTGAGCTTGAGCTAACCCTTCTTTACCATTTTCCGCTTCTAGCAAGTTGAAACCCAGAGGCTCTAGTAAGTTCACAATCACCGACCGATTTTCCCAGCGATCGTCAATGATTAAAATGCTGCGTTTTGACCCTTCGTAGCCAATGATTTGCTTACCAGAGCTATTAGCGTTTTGTTGCACCCAATCGGTGGCGATCGGTAATTCTACTTCAAAAAAGAACTCACTCCCCGCGCCAAGTTCACTCTTCAACTGAATTTTTCCACCCATGAGTTGGATGATGCTTTGGCTGATTGCTAGCCCTAAGCCAGTGCCTTCTGACTGGCGTTTCTGCTCCCCAACTTGTTCAAAGGGTTGGAAGAGTTGGTGTACCTGATCGGCGGCGATACCTACTCCAGTATCTAGAATTTGAAATTTGATTCGGGGTATGGAGACATCTGCATTAGTCTCCAGCACCTCAACCTTGAGAGTAACACAGCCCTGGTCAGTAAATTTAATCGCGTTGCCTAGAAGGTTGAGCAAAACTTGACGCAGACGTTTTTCGTCAGCCTGAATGCCTATAGGAAAGTTATCATCAGGCTGATAAACGAAGTCAATGCCTTTTTGGTCAGCCCGGACGCGACAAATTTCCACAATTCCTTGCAAAAATGCGGGAAAATGGATGGCTTTGGGGATGAGTTCGAGTTTGCGGGCTTCGATTTTGGATAGGTCTAAGATGTCGTTGATCAGTGTCAGAAGATGAGAGCCGCACTGATGAATAATATTCACCCCATGACGTTCTTTATCGGGTAGAGATTTGGAGCGATTTAAAATTTGGGCAAAGCCGAGAATACCGTTGAGTGGTGTACGTAGCTCATGGCTCATGTTAGCCAGAAATTCACTCTTGGCATGGTTTGCACTGTCGGCTACTTCTTTCGCCTGCTGAAGTTCAACCGTGCGTTCGGCAACGCGCTCTTCGAGTTCGGTGAAAGAGGTTTTGAGTTGTGCCGCCATTTGATTAAACGATCGCGCCAATGCTTCTAGTTCATAGATGCCTTTCACTTCTACGGTGCGATCGAGGTTTCCAGTGGCGATCGCTTCACTGGCTTGCTGCAATTGGAGGATGGGATCGGTAATCCAGCGCGAGGTATAGATACCCAACATGGTTGCCAAACCCAACGCACCTAAGCAGAGCAAAATCGTGTTGCGCGTATTGGCATTAATTTGTGCCATAAAGTCCGATTCCGGCACGACAACTATGCTCAACCAATCAATGCCTCGTCCGTCTCGAATCGATGAAACTTGCACAAACTGTCTTCCAGTTGGCAGCTTAAAATCAATCTGTTGACTCTCTTGAATAGCATTGAAACTACCAAATCGATCGAGAATAGCTTGTGCTGTGGCGCTAATTACGGGGCTTTCGGACTTTATGGCAGGAATTTGTTGTAAAGTCTTCTCTTTCAGGTTGATGATATAGGGGTCTGGAAGCCTTGAACTCGCAATCAGGTTGCCTGAGCGATCAATGATAAAGGTTTGTCCCGTCTGGCCCACCTTTAGCTTCTTGAGAAAATTATGAATTTTGTTAATCCGAAAAAGATTATTTTGAACTCCCAAGAACACGCCATTGTTGTATATGGGTTGGGTTAAAGAAATTGAAGGGATTTTAATCGAGTTGCCCAAAAAAGGCTTTGTCCAGGTTGGTTTTCCGGCTGCCTGTGCAGTTTTATACCAGGGTCGAGTTCGGGGGTCAAAATTGGCTATAGTTTCTATCAATGCAGTCCGTTGACCTTTATCATCAAGTTGGTAGATTTGGCGCTGAGGTAGATCCTTTTTGTTCCCAATCAAAGCCACGATGCCTTTATTCGGTAAATCCTCTACTTGTATACTTGTGCCGTCAGCCATTGCAATTTGCATGAATTCGACTATATCTTGGCTGACTAACCGCCAAAAAGGCCGTTCCAGTTTGGTGACATCGGTTAAATCAAGCTGTCCCTCTTGAGCCGCTGCGACGATTACTTGTCCAGTCACATAAGGTCTTTCCAAATAGTCCAAGACTTGTAGATTGAGGCGATCGCTCATCTCTTGACGTAACTGACCAGAAACATCATTGACTGCCTTCTGCCCATTCCGCAAGGAAATATACCCCGTCAACCCAACGGCTGCAAAGATTTGCAGGACAAATGGAACAATCAAGAGCGATCGCAATGGCAAACGGTGAATCAAGTTACGAGCTATGATTTTTTTTGAAAAGGAAGACATAACTGCTGACTCCTATAAACTGGCAATGCTGAAGTGTGCGATCGCCCTTATCAATACCCAATAAATTACAAAACTTGGTTTCAACACTTTTACATACTCCGGTTAGCCGATGAGCAATAAACTTTACTTAATAAGTTTATATTTCTCAGCTATATTCATCAGTATTGCGAATAACTCCAGTAAATTATTCTCCACCATAATACGCTACTCAATTGGGAGACTTTATAATTTTATTTTTGAATATAATATTCATTTTTATTAAGTAGATGTCTCCCCTAAATAAGTCCATGTTTATCATTACAAAATTTAAGATGATCTAAATTAAATAAAACTACTATCAACTGCACTTTTACAAATTAAGTTTTGTAATTTCAGAGAATTAGTACTTATATTATTTGCCATATTTCTCAAAATAAACGCCGTATTTATACGTAAGTTAAAACTGAACTAATTCAGTTGTACTATGAACATAAACCAGTTCTTACTAACCTTTATAAAAAAGCCTTTGCTTAAAAACTTTTCTTGCTGCGAACTAGCTTTTTATAGCCTGAAATATTATTGCTGCTGATATTTATTAGTTTTTCCTCCGTAATTATATCCTGGACTTTGGACTAAAAGGCCAGAGAAAAGCAGTCAACATTAACACTGACTGCCATAAAGTCAATGAAAGTAATCGATAAATCATTGACGTGAT
>NZ_JBALEQ010000043.1:0-4486 GCF_036917775.1 Nostoc sp. | reverse complement strand
GCAGCACCTGTATTGTTCACAGCCTTCAAGGAATTTCAAGAATCTCAGCAAATCACAGCATTTTTCTCTCACCAGAGACATAAAAGAGCGCTAATAGGGATTTTGATGAATTGCAATGCAAAGCTTAAGTGACCTCACTGAGAAAATGCTGATTGGAGTTGCTTTTAAATACGGCAAAGATAGCCGTCAATATGAAATAGCGGGTGTTGTTCGCAAAAGTAGAGCAACACGCTTAAGAGCGACTTCAAAAGAATTAGCCAGTGAAAATGCTAAAACTGGGTATCTTAATGGACTAGATAAAGCGATCGCAGAATAAATCCATTCTCGTACAAAGTATGGAAACGAGTAAATGGTTAATTTTAACTCTCCACCCCCTACTCTCCAACCTTTTTCCACGGTAGTTTGACTGTAAATCGACTACCTTTGCCTAACTGACTTTCAGCGTGGACAGTACCACCATGCAACTCGACGATTTTTTGCACCATCACCAATCCTAAACCCGTACCTGCGGAACGACGGGTAGAGGCATTTTCAACTTGGATAAAAGGTTGAAATAATCGGAAAAGGTCATCGGAAAGCATACCAATACCCGTATCTACCACGCTAAAAAAGATATATTCATTTGTGGAATTTGGCTGAACTTCAATCCAAACTTTGCCTCCGTCGTGAGTAAACTTAATAGCGTTGCTCAACAGGTTGATAAATACCTGGCGGATGCGGCGCTCATCAACTTGGATGGGTTCGAGTTCTTCAGGGATTTGTACACTCAGCTGGATATTTTTTTGTAACGCTAAATTTTTGACGAAACTGAGACTAGAGTCACATAATTCTGGAATGGAAGTAGCCCCTAGTTGCAGTTCTATCTTGCTAGATTCAATATCTGTAAGCTCAAGGATTTGGTTAATTAATCCTAGTAAATTCTTACCGTTCGATTCGAGGGTATTTAGAAACTGGCGCTGTTCTTCAGTTACAGTACCGTAAACTTCATTTTCGAGTGCTGATGCAATTTCAAGAATGGAGCTTAAGGGAGTCCTCAATTCATGGCTCATATTTACCAAAAAGGTCTTTTTGGCACGATTTGCAACTTCGGCAGCTTCTTTCGCCTCACGCAGAGCAGATTCTGCACTTTTGCGATCGCAGACTTCTAAAGTCAGAGCGACAAATTCAGCTATTGAGCTAACGAAGTTTTGCTCACTCAGTTCCCATATCCGAGGAATATCAATCTGTTCATATAATACTGTTCCCACCACTTCGCCCCCAACCCAAATGGAGGTATTAATTAGGGATACAATATTTTTTGTTTCTAGAAATTCATCCCATAATTCTTGTATCCGTAAATCGGTGCGAGTATCGGTGACAGCTATGATTCGCGCAGATGTTAGGGATTTAAAGTAGATGGGATAATCTGCGCGATCGCGTTCTAAACCTGCCGAATGTTTCTGATTGCTACGTTCGTAGAGACTTATACATTGTAGTTTAGTACGTTGACGTAGCCTGTCGTCGGCATCGTTATTAAATAACCACACACTTACTCGTTCTACCTCTAAAGCATTCGCGGCTTTCTCGGTAATAACTTTGAATGCTGTTTCTAGATTTCCTTCTGAAATTGCCCTGTGATTTGCCAGTTCTGCCAACGCTCGATTATGCTTTTCTAGCTTTTGCTCACTATTAATACTTTTTTGAATCTCTTGCTGTAATTCTTCAGTTCGCTGTTTAACTTGCAATTCTAACTCTTCATTTTTAGTAATTTGTGCAGTAAAGGTTTTACGTAAATGCTGCATCATCTCGTTGAAAGATTCACCCAGCACCTCTACTTCTTTAATGCCTGGTACAATCACCACCGAGTCTTCAACCTTGGTGAAATCGGCTAAATCTTTTGTCGCCGTGCTAAAGTACAAAATTGGCTGAGTTATCCAACGGGCGGTAACAATTCCTAGTAAAGTAGCTAATCCCAACGCTCCCAGACAGAGAAAAATTGTAGTTTGAGTGTTGCGATCAATTTGCCCCATAAAATCTGCTTCAGGGACAGCTACCACAATTAACCAGTTGACATTTGGTTCGCCTTGTAACGGCCTAATTTCTAAAAATTGTCGTTTGCCGTTAAAAGAGAAATCTAGTTGCTGTAAACTCTTAATCTGGTCAAAGTTAGTAAATTTAGTTTCTAAATATTTAGCACTGGCTTGAGTAAAAGCATTCCCGCTTTGGGAAGCTGCCAACCTAATCGGTTTACCATTTTGGAGGCGGAATGGTTCTTCCGTTGTGGAACTTGCGACTAATAGCCCCGATCTCTCGATAATAAAAACTTGCCCAGACTTGCCAACTTTAATATTTTGCAGCAAATCCCCAATTTGTGATATATGAGTTAGAGTGCTGTTGACACCAAGTAACTGACCTTGAGAGTTATATATAGGTTGAGAAGCACTAATTAGAAGCGTTGGTTCGGTGATGGATGTAAAAATCTGACTAAAGCTGAATTTTTTAGCGGTAACTGCTGCTTGATAACTAGGACGCGATCGCGCATCATAGTTTTTGATCACCTCTGGTAGCTGGGTACGTTGACCAAGAGAGTCAATTTTGTAGGTGTAGAGGTCGTAACCAGTTGACTTATCAGCTTTTCTGAGTAAATATTGGCGATCGTTGAGCTTTTCCACCGCTAAGTGTTCTTGCTGTTCATTGCTTGCCGTTAAAGCAACAGCATCAGGAAAAATCTCTAACTGCTTGATTAAGTATGACTCCCAAGTTGCCAGATTTTCCATCTTCAGCAACCCGATGTCAATGACATTTTGATTACCGCGCAGTACTTGACGCGGAGTTGAGAGATAAGCCTGTAAATTTTGCTCTACTCGATTAGCGACTTCATAACGCAACTCGCTAGCTACCTCATTGACAGCCTTTTGCCCATTGCGGATTGATAAGTATGCAGTCAATCCCACAGCTAGCAAGATTTGCAGCACAAACAACACTACGAGAATGCGACGTAGAGGTACACCTTTCAACAGAGGAAAAACACCACTTTGCCCAATATTTTTGTTCATAAGCCCACTCTCCCTTCCTGTCCTATAGTAGTGAGTACAACACCCCGACTTCGCTGTTCTGTGGGCTTATACATAGTTTGTACTCGGTCGGGTCAAGAGCCAATATACCACTTCTGGTAAAAGAACAAAACTTTAATCGTGCAACGAAGTGAAGCAAAGCAATCGCAGCAAAACCAAACACTGTAGGGGCAATTCAGGAATTGCCCCTACGTGAAAATAAGGGTTATATTACTGTACACATACAGGGTTGCTATCAGGAGTAGCATCAGGATAGAAAGTGCGGACTCCACCATTCCTTCTGACAAACACAGCTTTAAACGTATTACCCTGATCTGTTACAGTCCAATTACAAACAGTGTTAGTGGAACTGGTATTGGGGTTATTTTTATATGCTAAAGCTGCTATAGAAAGAATTTCTTCAGCGTTGAGAGTGTAGGCATAACCCTTAATAGAAGACTGAGAAGTAGAATTGCCGACTTTAACAATAGCACCAATGGTATAAATAGCATTGGGAACAACTTCTTCTCTAGATGTGTTGTTATTTAGTCGTCCAGCTAAACCCTTTTGTTGAAGTTCTAGATAACGACCAACAAAGTGCAATCCACCTATTGCACCTCCAGCAACAGGTTCTCCACAGAAAATATGATCAAAACCTTCTGCATTAAACCAGACATTAGTCAAGTCAGCTAAGAAATCAGCATCAGAAGTGCGCCCTAAAACCAGATATCCTCCTACATATTGTTTAATATTGGCTAAAACAGTAGGATTATTTGTCATCATCAACTGGAAATTTGAAGGGCTGACAACTGTACCAGGTTGTCCACAAAGATTGGTAACTGCGGTGTCAAAAGTATTTAGAGTTGGAGCAGTAGGAGTAACATCTGCTGGGCTGCCGTATGCTAGTCCAGATACAGGATTGTTGATGTTGTCAAAGAATGGTACAGAGCCAGCAGGTAGAGAGGGGGAACCAGAAGAGCCATAATCGGTAATTACAATATCATCAATGTTAGTTCTGTTGGAAGTTCCATCAGTCTTGCGGATTTCGCAACGAACTGTGCCAGAAATGTTAGGTGTAAAAGTTGCTGTTTGCAGTGATTGAGAATTAGTTGTAATTGTTGAACCTACTGCTGTCCAAGAGGTTCCGCTTGTAGTTGAACACCACAATCCCCAAGTGGTGTTAGCATCACTACCATACTTAGCGTGTTTGATTGTAACTGTGCCAGCGCCTGTGGTGCGATCAAATTTCATCGTAACTTTGCCACTATTACGAATGCGAGTAGATTGCAATCCGCTTTTGACATCGCTGGAAGTGTTGCCAATCAAAGCATCATTCAAATTCCAAACGCCTGTAGTGAGGCTGAGAGGGTGACAAGGCAACTCTAAGCTAGATGGGACAAAACTTTGAGAAGATGGTGGAGACAAAAAATAGGGAGCATTTTTGTGGCTCCCCC
>NZ_JBALEQ010000042.1:0-46413 GCF_036917775.1 Nostoc sp. | reverse complement strand
AAAGGGGAAGTGGATGAAGCGATCGCACTTTTCAATCAGTCTTTGGAAATATTTGAACGCATTGGAGATGTCCAAGGCAAAGCGGTGACGTTGCATCTACTGGGAATGATCTACGCCGACGAAGAGGAAGTGGATGAAGCGATCGCACTCTACAATCAGTCTTTAGAAATAACTGAACGCATTGGTGATATCCGAGGCAAAGCGGCGACGTTGCACTGTCTGGGAATCCTCTATGCCAACAAAGGGGAAGTAGAGCGAGCGATCGCACTTTTCAATCAGTCTTTGGAAATAACTGAACGCATTGGGGATGTCCAAACCAAAGCGGCGACGTTGCACTGTCTGGAGTATCTACGCCACAAAGGGGAAGTGGATTAAGCGATCGCACTTTTCAATCAGTCTTTGGAAATCAAAGAACGCATTGGTAATGTCCAAGGCAAAGCAATGACTCTGTGGTGGTTAGGACATTTGGCAGAACAGCAGGGTGAATATACACTAAAGCGATATCCTATTTGCAACCAGCTTTAGAGATTTTGCAGCGATTGAAATCACCACACGCTGAAAGTGTGAGTGCAAGTCTTGATAGGGTAATGCGTAATTCGTAATTCGTAATTACAGCACCAAAAGATTTTTTATCTCACGCAAAGGCACAAAGACGCAAAGAAGAATGCGAGAGTTTTTTCTAAATAAATGAAAATTGCTGTAATGAGTCTTTAATACTCGTAGACGAGTCTTTTATACTCGCGCGAGAGTCTTTTATACTCGCGGACGAGTCTTTGATACTCGCGCGAGAGTCTTTGATATTCGTGGACGAGTCTTTGATACTCGTAGACGAGTCTTTGATACTCGTGAATGAGTCTTTGATATTCGTGGACGAGTCTTTTATACTCGTGAATGAGTCTTTGAACCCCGTTAATGAACCTCGGAGCTTCGTTCGTGAACCTTTGAGCTTCGTTGATGAACCTCGGAGCTTCATTTGTGAACCTTTGAGCTTCATTCGTGAACCTTTGAGCTTCATTTGTGAACCTCGCAATGTTGTTCGGTTAAGGCAAGAGACGCGATAAATCGCCGTCTCTACAAAAATAATTCCTTTGTAGAGACGGCGATTTATCGCGTCTTCATGATTATGGGATTTATTTCATTAATAGATTTTGATAGCAATTCAGGTGAGAGAATCAGGATCTACGCCGAGCGATCGCAACCGTTCTCGTAAGACTTGAACTTCTTGCTGCGCTTGTTGAGCTTCTTGTTGAGCAAGTTTTTTGTCTTCTTCTGGTGTTAAAAACCTTTGCCCTTGCTGGTTATACCAATACATCCACTCCCGTGGTATGCCTAGATAAGTTCCTCGTTCGATGCCAATTCCTAAACCTATTTCTGGCAACCAAACTGGATTACCATCATGTAATTCATAAACATTGTTAACTAATTTGTAAACTTCTAAACGTGGCTTACGGCGACGAAATGGGTTGTAAACTACATAATACAAAATTCCCAATCTTGCATACTCTGCTTTTTTGGTCGAGTACTCACCACGGTATGTTTTAGATACTACCTCCAAAATGAATAACGGTAATTTCTTTTCTTCCCAAAGTACATAACTGGGGCGGAGGTTTTCATCATAAAATCGCTCAACGCCCAGACTCAAAAACCCATCTGGGACTATCGCTGGTAAATCTGGGTCATAATAAATACCCATATCTACACCAAAAAACCAATCCATGCGCTCTGGCCAAGCCATTGCCAGAAGCGCTTTGAGTAAACCGGGAATCAAATCTTGTAATTCATTATCCACTGGCGTATCGTCAGAGTCTGGCAGTTCCTCTGATGAAGGCAAACAAGCTAATGGATTGTACTCTAGCATGATGGGTTTACTCTTCCTCAGTTATTAGTACATCTTTATTTTATAAATGAATCTTGATAGCAATTCAGGTGAGAGAATCAGGATCTATGCCAAGCGATCGCAACACGTTGTTTGTCTTGCTGGGGTTGTTGAGCGTATTTCATCTTTGCTTCTGGTGTTAAAAACCTACACCTGTTATTTGCTCCCCTGCTCCCTGCTTGCCCCCTGTCCTTTTACCTACTGTCTCAGTTCTTTGATGTTTTTCATCACTTGTTGGTATAAGTCGTTGTTACCCTGACTTTGAAAAATGCTCGCTGCTTTTTCTAAATCCTTGAGTGCCCCCTGTCTATCTCCATTGGTGGCGCGGGCATTTCCTCGGTTATTGTAGGCAGGGGCAAAGTTAGGGTTGAGGCGAATGGCTTGATTGTAATCTGCGATCGCACCCGTTGGATCTCCATTGGCAGCACGGGCATTTCCTCGGTTATTATAGGCGATCGCATATCTGGGATTAAGGCGAATCGCTTGACCGAGATCGTCTATTGCCCCTTTTCTGTCTCCATTGGCGGCGCGGGCATTTCCCCGGTTGTTGTAGGCTTCAGCGTAGTTGGGATTAAGGCGAATCGCTTCACTGTAATCTTTAACCGCTTCTCTGTTACCTTCTAGTGAGGCGCGGGCATTGCCCAGGTTATTGTAAGCTTCAGCGTCGTTAGGGTTGATGCGGAGGGCTTGATTGTAATCTGCGATCGCTTTTTCTTTGTCTCCCAAATCAAAGTAGGCTAATCCCCGCCCGTTGTAAGCAGCGCCATATTGAGAGTTTTGGCTAATTGCCTTACTATAGGATGCGATCGCAGCTTGTAAATCGCCGTTTAAATGCTGATTCTTTCCCTGAAGATAGAATTCCCCACCTCTGGATGCTGTAGCTGAACGACGGCTAGGTGTACTAACTCCTATTTCTGTCACCAAAACACTGTCATTCTTGCTACAAGAAACACTGCTAATTGCTGTCAATGTAGTAAAAATAGCTATAGTAAATACTTGATTTACCCTTGTTCGCTTTTGTCTAAATAAACGCCGTCTCATAATTTAATATAAACTGCCATAACACCTGAACGCAATTAGTACCAAAATCTAGATTTTAATTTTTTAACTCAATGGTTATTCTAACTTTGGATAGACATTTCAAGTCAATTAACAAATTTACCAGATATTCAATATATTTATTTAATAGTTATATTAAGGGAAAAACATCAATTATAAAGTATAAAAATTGTCAATTCAGCTCTTTGTTATTGTCATCTCTTTACTTCTTGACAATGGATTTCTGAGCAGAAAGCTACTGTGGCTCATGTTTTTTAAGATACTTTTTGAAAAAAATATATTTGAAATCTTAAGATTTGCTATAAACAATAAGCCATAAATTATGACATTTGTAGCCTTATGGACAATTTACTCATCTTCTGTTTCACTCTCTTGAGTTTTGGGAGTTAACCGCCAAGAAGTAGTTTTTTCAATATCTACAGACAGTTGTTCTAGATTGGGGCCTAAATCTTTTTGGAGTTTCTGAGTTAGGGTGATGGGAAAATCTAAATCAATATCTTGGGTTTGTGCTAGCCTGGCCAATTCTGAAAAAGTAGCTTTGACTGTAGTGCGATCGTAACTTGTCAGCTTATGATAATAAGTTTCAGATATATTCTGAGCTTGCATCGCTTTTTTCATGCGTTCTTGCAAATGCTCAAATTCTGAATTCAACAACTTCCATTGTTGTTCAAGTTGTGAGTATCTAGTACTTAGTGATATTAAATCTTCCGTTGCGGGTTCGGGGTTGGCTTTGGCTTGTAAACCTAATAAATTTGAGTGGATTTGAGCCAGATAAATACAATCTAGATAAGCATACTCTATCTGTTCTTCAGTCAGGGGGCGTTTTCCCCAATCGCTGGTTTGCTCTTGTTTATCGATATTGTTAAAGCTACAAAGTGCTGTAGCTATGGTTTTGAGTTGATAGTTAGGTAATGGCAAAATATGATAGGGAATTTTTTTTGCCATTTCTAAAGTGCAAGTAATATTTTTAGCTTTCTTGTTACCGAGAAATTTTAGATCATAACTGGCATTATGAAAAACTTTTTCAATGGCAGAATTTATCATAATTTTTTGAATAAATTCAGCTATGATATTAGGTTGGTCTAGCACATCTAAAAGATAGACGCGATCGCCACTCATATCTTGAGGATTATCTAACACCTGAATCAGCGATAGTCTAGGATTACGACTTTTATAGTCAGCTACTTCTGTATCGATCCACAGTGTTTTGACATTGGTGTATTCAGCGACAATAGCACTAATTTCGCTGGCAGAAGTGAGGTAGGGCATTGGCTGATATTTCCTGAATATTTAGGGCATTTTAAGTAAGCCATAGTTTTCTAAAGTAACATTTTGTTGGTAATTTTGCTGGCACAGTATTGCAAAAACATGAAGTTTTGAGCTGCATAGGCGTAGACATCGCCAAACTGATCCAAATCTGATAACATCGATTTACTACTTTAAGGCTGCATAGTTTATCATTGGAAAAGCTCCTCAGCATCTACATTAAATTCATAGGAGCTACAGTACGTATATAGAGGTATCTTGGTAAGCAACTGTCAATAAAATTGAATTGGTGCTTCTCCAAATGGCTGCAAAATCTTAGCCTAAACAAATCGTTCAAGTTTCAATTTCCAGTAACCTGAGTAATTGCTTGGACACTTTTGCTACTTCACATTTAATTGCTTTTTAACATCTGCTCCTCACCATGACACACAAATTAATTGCTTCCAGTAATCAATTCGGAGATAGATAATGAAAAAGCTAATTCTATTAATCGTTAGTAGCATTTTGGTAGTTGGTACTTTTGGCTGCCAAGAGGCTCCTAAAACTGGTTCGGAAACTCCTAGCACTACTAATCAAGCTGCTCAAGTACCAGCAAAACCAGCTTCACAGATAAATGAAGCTGCCAAAGTTCCAGGAATACAAACAACTCCTTTAGCAACTAGCACAGATACTAAAGTTAAAATCGGTTCTGAAAAAACGGCAGCAACAAAAGTTAAAAGCGACTTAAAAACTGAAGTTAGCACCAAGTTGAACAAAGGCTTACCAGGCAATAAGTTACAGGTTGAAAACAAAGAGGGTGAAATTATCCTCAAAGGCACAGCGACTTCTGCTGAAGAACTCAAGAAAGCTGAAACTTTGGCTAAGGAAGTTCAAGGTGTGAAGACTGTGAAGGTGGAAGCAAAAGTTGAAGCTGTGAAAAAGCCATAAAAGAATAACTGAAGTTCTCAGTTAACCGTGGACTAGTTAAATCAGCTTTATCAGAAAATTTAAACAGGACTTACATCTGCGTAAGCCCTGTTTTTTTCTTAAATAAGTGTGAGTTTATTTCTATGATGATAGTGCTTAGTTATGAAAAAAAACGAGGACATTGAGGGTTATATTCTACAATCTCAACAATACGTTGTTTACTCATTCTGCATTTTTAATACCGTTGTACTATTCACAATTTCGAGAGTATGTCACTTTTCCCGTGTCCGCCACCACATCAGACAGCGAAACCCAAAAAAGCCTTGATAATCTTGGGCTGAGGAACTAAACCCAACTTTTTTAGCCTCAAAACTAGCTTAGACATTGTACTATTACCTGATGAGAATCCTTAGCAGTTTCTTCTGTGACATTGTTATTAAAGTAGCGGTAAATTAATAATTTGGTTTTGATATTCATCATTAAAAGATGCTTGAGCAATTAGACTTAATTCACTAATAGTCTGACCGATAGTTAATTTATTATTCAAAATAAAAATACCTGGTATATTACGCCCTTGCGCGATATGTTCAGCTAAATGTACAGGCATAGATGTACGGTTATTTGTGACTAAAATAAAGTTATATTCCTCACACCAGCATAATATTTCTGGATCTAATGTGCCTCTAGGAGGAGCGCCAGGATCACCAACCACCCACATCATTAAAGTAGGGTTGCGTTGGAGAAACTGGCGATTATAGACTTTATCAACATTTTCATCAAGAAGATATTTGAGAGTCATGTATTTTTTTCATTGCTTCTCTTTCAGCTTTCAGTTTTAGCAATTTGGTTACAACTGGCGGTGGATTGCGTCGCTGTTCTTCTCGCATTCGGTGACTATGTTCTAGCCAATTAGCTATGTAAACACTGACTGCTTCCTTGTTATGCAGGTAATAAAGAATAGTTGCATATATTTGCTCTAAAGATACTGATGGATAACTTTGAGAAATTTCCTCTGGAGTCCGACACCGATGGATGAAATCATAGAGTATAGTTTCAATTCCTACTCTTGTACCTTTGAGCCTAATATCATCAGGACGCTGAAAGTCGAAGTAATCTTCTAGTTGCATAATTTACTTTATTATGTTTACCTATAAAATTATCTTACCTACTTGTAAAATATTCTTGCAATAAATAGTAATAAACTAATAGCGATCGCTTTGCCAACGACAAGTTTTTACATTAGTTGCTCGTTTTTCCAGTTAGTTATCTAAAACTGAAACTGGAATGATTTGATATAGTTGCTTTTGAGCGCCTGCAATGAAATCTCGTGTTTGTGCTAACTCTAGCAGTATTGTGTTTTCTCTAAACCACAATTCTCTTACCCTCTCTGTGTTCTCTGCGCCTCTGCGGTTCAATAATCTTCAATTCTCCGCCCTACCCTCTTGCGAATTTTTAATTAGTTGATACACTTGTTCTTCATTAGCCCAGTTAACCAGCGCCTATGGTTCATATCAAGCGCGTGGAACTTACCAACTTCAAATCCTTCGGCGGTACTACTTCAGTCCCTTTGCTGCCGGGGTGTACTGTCATATCTGGGCCAAATGGTTCGGGTAAATCTAATATTCTCGATGCACTGCTATTTTGCCTCGGACTCTCCAGTTCTAAGGGAATGCGAGCTGATCGCTTGCCAGATTTGGTAAATAACACCCAAACGTCTAAAGGACGCGCTTCTATTGAAGCTAGCGTCACTGTGACGTTTGATTTGTCAGATGAAATCTCACACAAAGACACTAAGGCGCAAAGGGAGGGAGGAGAAGCAGGGGAGGCAGGGGAGGCAGGGGGAGCAGGGGAAGAAAATCCAAAATCCAAAATCCAAAATCCAAAGTCGGCAGAGTGGAGTGTTACTAGAAGGCTGCGAGTCACTCACCAAGGAAGTTATACGTCGAATTACTATATCAATGGTGAAGCTTGTACGTTGACAGAGTTGCATGGGGAATTAAGTAACCTGCGGGTTTATCCTGAAGGCTACAACGTGGTGCTGCAAGGGGATGTCACCAGCATTATCTCGATGAATGCGCGGGAACGGCGGGAAATTATTGATGAATTGGCTGGGGTGGCGGCATTCGATCGCAAAATCATTCAAGCCAAATCAACTTTAGATGAGGTGAAGGAAAAGGAAGATAGCTGTCGGATTATTGAGACGGAATTAACTGCACAGCGCGATCGCCTTTCTCAAGATCGTGCTAAAGCTGAGAGATATCAAAAACTCCGCACGGAATTTCTGGCTAAACAATCCTGGGAAGCGGTTTTATCATGGCGATCCTTGCAAGCACAACAAGAAAAGTTAGTTCACGAAATTCAAACAGGCGATCGCAATTCTAGTGAACTCTCAACCCAACTCACAAACCTAAATTCCGAAATCGTTCAAAAAACTGCTGAACTTGAACAACTCAATGCCCATGTCAAAGCATTGGGAGAAGATGAACTTTTGGCGGTACAATCTACCCTCGCCACCCAAGAAGCCGAACGTAAACAACTCCAGCGCCAGCTAACGGAATTACAAACAGCTTCCCAGGAAACCGCCAAACGTCTGCTTCAAACTCAGCAAGAAATTGAAAAACACCGTCATTCCCTAAAAGAAATTGCCGAAACACACATTGTAGAGACGCGATTCATCGCGTCTTCCCAACACCAAAGAAATGAGGCCCACCAATCTCTAGAAACCTCCCGCGAAGCCGCCGCAGAAATCGCCTCGGCTTCGGAAGCGTGGGTGCAGCAACAAACGGCATTCAATCGTCAAATTGAAACTCTGCTGCATACTCTAGAACCGCAACGCACAGAAAAAGCACAACTCACAGAACGAAATAATCAGTTACAGCAATTAATTTCCGAGCAAACCCAGTTAATTGAACGCGACGAACCGCTATTAGCCCAAAAACAAACTGACTGTAATCAAGTTGAAACAGAATTTAACGCCTCTAGCGAACCCATCCAGAATTTAGCTCAAAATCTCTCAGCCACAGAACAAGAATTGCAAATCCAACAGGAAACCCAAAAGCGGTTACTTTTTGAACAACGAGAAAAACAACGCCAGTTGGATAAAATCGAGGCGCAAACGCAAGCACAGCAAGAAGTCCAAGGAACCCAAGCGAGTAAAGTTATTTTACAATCGGGAATGCCTGGACTTTGTGGCTTAGTTGTGCAGTTGGGAAAGGTGGAACCCCGCCATCAGCTAGCTTTAGAAATGGCTGCTGGTGGACGCTTGGGACATATTGTGGTGGAAGATGATGGTGTCGCCGCAGCCGGAATTGAATTGCTCAAACAGAAACGTGCCGGGAGAGCGACTTTTTTACCACTAAATAAAATTCACGCTCCGAAATTTACTCAAGATGCAACGCTGCGTTTTGCTAATGGTTTTGTTAATTATGCTGTGAACTTAGTCGATTGCGATCGCCGTTACAAAGATGTATTCAGCTATGTTTTTGGTAACACAGTAGTATTTGCCAGCCTTGAGGCGGCGCGGAAAAATTTAGGTTTATATCGGATTGTCACCTTAGACGGAGAACTCTTAGAAACTAGCGGTGCAATGACTGGTGGTAGTAACAGCAATCGTTCGGCGTTGCGGTTTGGTACGGGTGAAGCGGCGGAATCTGATGAAGCGATCGCTTTGAGAAGTCGTTTAGTGGATATTGAGCGAGTTTTAGAGCGTTGTACTGAAGCGATCGCTACTTTGTCAGCCAGAGCCAAAAAACTGACGCAAGAACTCACAGAAGCGCGTCAGGCGCGGCGCGAACAGCAATTGCAATTGGAACAGTTGCAGAAAGACATTAAGAATTTGACAGCGCAATTAGAGGGGACGCGATCGCAACTCGCCCAAAACAGCGAAAAATTAGCCACTGCTCAATCCCGATTAGAAATTTTGGAGCGGGAATTACCGGGACAAGAAACTCAACTGCAACAATTGCGACACGCTTTAGCAGAGTTGGAAGCGTCTCAAACTCCCAGCGAATGGCAGCAAATTCAGGCAACCATTAAAATTCAAGAGCAACAATTGCAACAACGGGAGACAGCCTTACGCGAAGCTGAACAAAGATTAAAAAATTTAGAAAATCAGCAACAACGTTTGCAAGAAAAAATCCAAGAAGCAGAAACGCGAATCACCGAATACGAAACCCAACAAATCTCTTGTAAAGACGCGATTCATCACGTCTCCACACAAATCACAACGATAAACGACCAAATCACCCAAACCCGTTTATCTTTGAGTCAAATGGAGCAGAATTTGGGAGAAGAGAAACAAAAACGCGACGCTACAGAATTGGAAGTGCGATCGCACCTTTTGCGCCAACAACAATTGCAATGGGAAATCGAAAAACTCAAAGAAACCCAAGAGAAGCGGCGGGAGGAATTAATTGCACTGCAAAGCCAGTTGCGAGATATGGGAGCAGAATTACCAAATCCCCTGCCGGAAGTTCCAGATAAGGTAGATTTAGAAGAATTGCAGAAAGAATTGCGATCGCTTACCAAACGCTTACAGGCAATGGAACCAGTTAATATGCTGGCGTTGGAAGAATACGAACGCACTCAAAACCGTCTCCAAGAACTGACGCAAAAATTAGAGACACTAGAAGGGGAACGCACCGAACTACTTTTGCGGATTGAAAACTTTACCACATTGCGGCAACTTGCTTTTAAAGAAGCGTTCGATGCTGTCAACGAAAACTTTCAATCGATTTTTGCCATTCTTTCCGATGGCGACGGCTTCTTGCAACTTGAAAATCCCGAAGATCCCTTTAGCAGTGGACTAAATTTAGTCGCACACCCCAAAGGCAAACCCGTACAGCGCCTAGCTTCCATGTCTGGGGGAGAAAAATCACTTACAGCCTTGAGCTTTATCTTTGCCCTCCAACGCTACCGTCCATCGCCCTTTTACGCCTTTGATGAAGTGGATATGTTCTTAGATGGAGCAAACGTAGAACGATTAGCTAGAATGATTAAGCAACAGTCACAACAAGCGCAATTTATAGTTGTGAGTTTGCGTCGTCCGATGATAGAATCAGCCGAACGCACAATTGGCGTTACTCAAGCACGAGGAGCCTATACTCAAGTTTTGGGGATTAAATTACAATCATCCAATACATCTACTTGAGTTTTTGTTAATAATAGTGTATAGACAAACCGGATTCGAGATCAGGACTCGGTATAGAATGACCTCCGAACAGATAATTAGACGTTCCGATATATTAAACACCCAGGTGATTACCCGCGACAACGGCAAGCGGCTAGGCATCATCAGTCAAGTATGGGTTGATATTGATCAACGAGAGGTTGTGGCTCTTGGTTTGCGAGACAGCCTGATCTCCATTTCGGGCATACCGCGCTATATGTACCTCAACAACATCAACCAGATTGGTGATGTCATCTTAGTTGATAACGAAGATGTAATAGAAGATATCGAAGTTGAATCTCTCAGCAATCTGATTAACTGGGAAGTAATTACAGAAACAGGTGAAGTATTAGGCAAAGTCCGGGGCTTCAAGTTCAACGGTGAAACCGGGAAGCTTAACTCTATAGTCATCGCTTCTTTAGGATTACCCCAAATTCCCGACCAATTTTTGAGTACTTACGAGTTCTCAGTAGATGAAATTGTCAGTACTGGCCCCAATCGGTTGATTGTATTTGAAGGAGCCGAAGAACGGGTGAACCAGTTGACAACTGGTTTACTAGAGCGTTTGGGTATCGGCAAAGCTCCGTGGGAGAGGGATGCAGAAGAAGAATACGGCTATACTCCACCACGCCAAGTTGCACCAGGCAATCAACTCCCTAGTGGTGTACCATTACAGCCACCCAGACAAAAAGTTCGTGCCCCCGAACCCGTAGCGCGGGAAGAGGAATGGAATGAAGACTATGTGGAAGAGGAAAGGCCACAGCGTCAGGTAATGAAGGCGCGGCAGTATGAATCTATTCAATACGAAGAAGATGAGGAAGAAGATAACTGGAGTGAAGCAACAGGTAGCGACAGGTATCAACAACCGCAGCCACTAAAGTATGAAGCCAAGCCTTACAGCAAGCCTTATGTTGACGAATACGATGATTATGATGATGTAGACGGCGATGCTTGGGAAGATGAGCCGAAGCCTGTGAATATTCCGAAAAAAGTTAAGGAAAGACAGCCAGAATACGAAGAAGAAGGCGGATATTAATTCGTAATTCGTAATTCGTAATTCGTAGTTCGTAGTTCGTAATTCAACAGGAAAATTACGAATTATTTCTCAGATAAGTTTAGCCCTCTCCTTGTAAGTAAGGAGGGGGCTAATTTTTTACAATAAGTGAGGTGTGGAAGCCATACTTGGTTCGGTTAAGGTTTTTTGATGAAAATTCTAGATTGCAAAGACGCGATAAATCGTCGTCTCTTGTCTTAACCTATTGGCTTAGAGGTAGATATTCAATTCGATCCTGGTATTCATCCTCAAACGAAGCTTCCACAATGATGATTAATTCTTCAACAGTTTGTCCAATGCTTTGGTTTGCATCGATGGTGAATATTCCAGGAATATGGCGACCTGAAGCTAAATGGTCAGCCAAATGTCTGGGCATCGACTTACGGTTATTTGTCACCAAAATAAATTCATTGGTTTCGCACCAAACCAAAATTTCTGGATCTGGAGTGCCCTTGGGTGGCACATCTAAATCCCCAATGATTCGCACAATCAATTCAGGGTTGCGCCGCACAAGTTGAGAACGATATGTAGGACTCAAATGTTCATCCAACAGATACCGAATTGCCATTAGCTTTCCTGCAACTGTTTTCCAGCGTTTTCTTCCTGCATCTGCCGAAACCTCATCCTGGCAGGAGACGGATTTCGCTGTTGATCTTCGCGCATGGTTCGGGAAAATTCCAACCAATTTACCAGATAAGCATCAACCTCTGAACGATGATGCAAGTAATATAAAATCGTGGCGTAAACCTGTTCCAACGTCACTGTATGAAATTGTTCGGCAATTTCTTCTGGTGTTTTACAGCGATAAATATACTCGTAAAGAATGCTCTCAATCCCAATGCGGGTTCCTTTGAGTCGGATGTCATCTGGTGCAAGGGCATTGAAATACTCTTCCAGGTTCATAAAGCAATACCCCTCAAATTAACATTCCACTTTAATCATAAAAGAACACCGGGAAACTCTATGATCAACCCTAAAACAGTTTGTAACTAATTAGTTAAGTGTTCAGAAACTCCCCAAAAGCTGCGTGCCCCTCCGGTTCAATTCACGCAAACGAGAAGCGCTATAAGATTAATTCAGCCTTTTCCTTACTTACAAGGAGAGGGCTAATTTTTTAGCGCGGTTCGAGCCAGTTTTCTACTTTTAAATTAGGAACACAGGAAAATTCACGAATATTGGCGGTAACGAGAGTTAGACCAAGGGTTAAAGAATGGGCAGCAATTAATAAATCATTACCTCCAATCGGTTTACCAAGTTGTTCTAAATCAGTGCGGATTTCTGCGTAATATTGCTCTACAGGATGAGTTAGGGGTAGTATTTCAATACTATCCAAAATTATTTCAAGTTTTTCTATGAGCTTTTGGGAGTTCTTTTTTCTAGCCCCAAATCTTGATTCACAAGCTACGATAATACTTGTACAAATTTTGTCTTCTCCGACATCTTGAATTTTTGAAAATACCACTCCTCTGGGATTTTTAATTAGTTCGGAAATGATGTTTGTATCTAATAAGTATAAATAACTCATTTTGAAAACTCAATATCATCTAAGGGTAATAATCCTTCGTCCACGTCGGCAAAGTCTTCGTCTAGTGGTTCAAGGGTGGAAAGGGTTTGCAGGAGGGATTTTTTCTTGATGGGGGAAATGATGGCGAAGGGGATACCGTTTTGGGTAATAGTGAGGGGTTCGCCTGTTTTTTGAGCTTGGTTGAGTAAGGTTTGGATGGTTGCGGGGAGGTCGGAAAGGGTGATTTGTGTCATAGTGGGTTACTGAGGTTAGCGTATGGGGAATTAACGCACATCTATTTTACCTGTGACGGCGTTGGTGATGAGGGCAGTGCGATATTCTTTTAACAGTTCAATTACTTCTTGAACTTTGGATTTTTTTTGGTCTAAATATTTGGCGATCGCTTCATTCATGACTGGCCATAGTCGCTAAAACAGTTTGTAACTAATTAGTGAACTGTTCAGAAACTCCCCAAAAGCTGCTAGCGTCAAACAAAGGAAAAATATCGTTGTGGACTTTCAAGCTTGAAAACGCGTTCTAATTACTGGCAACTACTGCCTTATATCCGACTCCAGTGGAAAACCATCACCAAGGGACTTATTGGTATCTTGGGATACGTGCTGGCGACATTAGTGTTGATAAATCTTGCTGGTAAATTGGCAATTCCCTTTGCACAGGGTAATGTAGTAGCGATCGCTCAAATAACTGGCAGCTGTGCCTTAGTCTTTCTTGTCAGAGGCTTGTTTCAGTCTATACAAGATATGTACATGGCCAAAGCTTCTTTGAGAGTTGCTTTTTATCTCCGCCAGCAAGTCTACGCCCATCTGCAAAAGCTAAATCTCAGCTATTTTGAAACCGCGAAAGCAGGTGATTTATCTTACCGCCTTACGGAAGATGTTGATCGGGTTGGCGAAGTGGTAAATAAAGGATTTCACGACTTTATCCCCTGCATTTTGCAGTTGTTGGCAATTCCGATTTACATGATTTATCTAAATTGGCAACTGACATTAGCAACGGTGATAGTCGCGCCGTTGATGGGTATTTTAGTTGGCTGGTTTGGTGAACGTTTACGCAAGTATTCCTTAAAAAGTCAAAATCGCGTGTCGGGTTTATCAGCCATCCTCGCGGAAGTTTTCAACGGTATTCGTTTGGTACAGGCTTTTGCTGCTGAAAATTACGAAATCGCCCGCTTTGGCCATGAAGCAGAACGCAGTCTCAAAGCAAAATACTCAGCCGAACGCCTGAAAGCGATTCAGATTCCCATTGTGGGATTTCTGGAAGCTTTAAGTGCGTTATCGTTACTGATTGTGGGAGCGTGGCAGATTTCCCAAAATAATTTAACAGTGGCGAATTTTTTCAGCTATTTGGCGGCGGCGGCGCTGTTAATTGATCCTATTGGTCATACTACTAACAACTACAACGAATTTAAGCAGGGTGAAGCATCTGTTGACCGGGTTTTTGAATTGATGGCAATTCAGCCGACGGTAATCGAAAAGATCAATGCGATCGCTCTCCCCCCAGTCAAAGGCAAAATAGAATATCGTCATATTTCCTTTGCCTATAAGCCTGGTGAACCCGTATTGAAAGATATCAGTTTATTGGTATCACCAGGTGAAGCGATCGCACTTGTGGGTGCTTCGGGTGCTGGTAAAACCACATTTGTCAATCTCCTCCCCCGTTTTTACGACCCGGAAGTTGGTCAAATTTTCATTGACGATGTTGATATTAGGGATGTGAAATTGCATAGTCTGCGGCGGCAAATTGGGATTGTTCCGCAAGAAACCATCATGTTTTCGGGGACAATTGCCCAAAATATCGCTTTTGGACAAGATGTTTTTGACATGGAAGCAGTGAAAGAGGCGGCGAAAATTGCTAATGCTCATCAGTTCATTAGCCAACTACCAGAGGGTTATCAGACCTGGGTGGGTGAACGTGGGGTAAACTTATCAGGAGGACAAAGACAAAGAATTGCGATCGCTCGTGCGGTTCTCCTCAATCCCCAAATCTTGATTCTTGATGAGGCGACATCAGCATTAGACTCTGAATCAGAAGCACTGGTACAGGAAGCGCTAGAAAGACTGATGCAAAAACGCACAGTATTTATTATTGCTCACCGCTTATCAACCGTGAGACGGTGCGATCGTATTTTAGTTCTCGAACAGGGACAAATTGTCGAATCAGGAACCCATGAAGAATTATTAGCCCTAGAGCATCGCTACGCGCGGTTTTATGCCCAGCAATTTAGTTAGTAGTGGAGAAGACACAGAAGGTTATGGACTTCCAAATAAAATAAATACTCAAAAAACTCTCTTCTCCTCATTCCTCTGTGTTCTCTGTGTCTCTGTGGTTCGTTTATTTAGGTAATCTATTTTTTGGAAGCCCCTTAAAGAAAAGTAGAACTTTTCAAAAGTTTGTGTTGGATTGACTTTTCTGGTTGATTACTTTGTCCTGGTGTCACATAATCGATTCCAAGATTGATGGTAGTTTGTTTTTGCACCAACTCCTTTATCCCAATTGCGATATAAGCTATGACACTCAATTTATATTTACTGCGACATGGAGAAACTACTTTTAGTCAAAGTGGTAATTTCTGCGGTGAAACTGATGCGGAGTTGACAACAGAAGGGATGCAGATGGCATCCGGTTTTGCCGATGTTTATCAAAAATTGAAGTGGGAAGCTGTTTATGTTAGCCCGATGAAGCGCACAGTTGCAACTGCCAAGCCATTTTGTGATGCTATCGGTATGGATATGCAGTTGCGTGACGGACTTAGAGAAGGTAGTTACGGTGAATGGGAAAAGAAGAGTAAATCGTTTGCCCAAGAGAATTACGCAGAAAACTATGTAAAATGGTTGACAGAACCCGCTTGGAATGCACCACTAGGTGGAGAAACTGCGGTAGATATTGCTAACCGTTCTATGCCTGTAATTGCTGAAATTCAAGAAAAACATCAGCAAGGTAATGTTTTAGTGGTTTCCCATAAAGCCACAATTCGGATTATGCTTTGCAGCTTACTGGGAATTGATTTGGGACGCTATCGCTATCGGGTGAATATTTTGGTCGCGTCGGTAAGTATGGTTAAATTTGACGTTAATGGCCCTTTGTTAGAAATATTAGGCGATCGCCATCATATACCCGATCATATTCGCTCTCGTCCAGGAACATAAACCTCGTCTACCTTGAGAACCGTAGTTTTGTAGGTTGGGTGCAGCGTTAGCGTAACCCAACATAAATAAGATGGTAATGTTGGGTTGCGTTTCACTCCACCCAACCTACATAAATATATCTTTTAAAAAACTCTAGATTTCAACATTGATGAGGTTTAATTAGCAAAAAGTTTTGTTATGAAGGGGATACAAGCCAGGTTTGACATGACTTGCCAAGAAGGGATAGCAGCCTTTTAAAATACCAAATTAGATGAGCTGATCCTGGGTAATTAGCATAGTTTTTGCAAAAATAATTTCGTTAACTATATCCATAACATCATTCACGACATCTTCTGCCGTTGAAGGATCATTGATATATTGATTTAATGACTTGAATTTTTCCGGTGAGATATTTCCCATTAATTTACTATCCCAATTTTCCAGCATTTCGTCGAATACTTTTTTGGCATCGCCATTAGTACATACAATAGGAATCACCGGAATTTTTTCTTGTTTAGCATATAGATAAGTTTCATAAGTTCCACCAACGCCTCCCACAAGAATCACCAAATCTGAATGTCGCAAACAATCGAGCCATTCATTAATACCTGACTCAGTGTATTCGACTTTTCCACCCTTAAATACAGGTTGTTTTTCTCGTGGAACAACGTGAGTTAACTTATCAGTTAGGCGGATATCTTTTTGCGCGATTTTTTTGGCAAAATTATCAGCAACAACATAATCTACTCCCTCCCATCCACCTGTTATCAAGTTATAGTTATATTCTGCTATCTTTTCACCAAGTTGTTGAGCGCACCAATTAATTTCATTAGGAATTTCAAAAGATCCTGTTCCTGCAACTAAAATACTCTTTTTGCTTCTGAGTTTAACAGCATCATTTTTAATAGCATCAGTAAGCTGATTGATAAATCCATTAAAGTTTTGAGACGGATCAATGCTTAATTTATCCGAGATAAAAAACATGAATTCATCAATCTTCTGGGAAATTTCCATAATTTTTTCAGCAACATTATACATTGCAGAATCTTCATGAGCAGATAGTTCTGAACCCATAAGTTGTTTTAGTGTTTCACTCTGTTGCTTCCAATATTTTATATACTCAGTCTTACCTTCTTTGGTATAAACATTAGCATCGTGTAAAACCACAGGAAAAACTTTTTGTTCATAATCCTTGCGTTTCATGATTTCAACAGCTTCAAACATACAGTATTCAGAACGCAAATATTTGTCGCTGACAACGACAATTACATAGTTTCCGCGCCCGATTTCCTGCATGAAGTCGTGTATACTCTTACCTAGGGTTAAATAGTTGCGATCGCGAATTAAGTTATAACGTTCAGAAATAAGTGCGGTGCAAATTTTATCGACTAATTCTTCGCGTTGACTACCTAATTCACTCTTGTTATCTTTCCATGCGTATGATATATATATCTGATTCATTTTTTTAAGATTTTCTGACATGCGATAGAGGAATTTGGAACCAATAAGTGAATAAAATTCGCTTCTACATAAACTATCCTCCACCTACGCCGAATGAAAAAATAACCCACGTGGGCAAAAATAATTCTGAGGTAAGTTTTAGAACATCAGAACTTTGGAGTTTAGTCTGTGTAGCCGTGATTTCTAATCACCAAGGCTGAATAAAATTTTACTTTTATATTTGATAACCGACCTACGTATTTTCTCGCAATTCAATTTAATTAGGATTGTTATTTCTATACAATTTAGTTAAAAACTTTTGTAGAGACGTTGCAATGCAACGTCTCTTATTAGATTATTCGTCGTGTAAATTACACCAGATATAATCTCAAGAAGCTGTCCAGATTAAAAAGAAAATAGGTGTGATTTTACTATTTTCTAGACTGAATTGCCTGGATTAACTCATAAAAAGGTTGCCAATTATCTTCTTGAGCAATTGCTTCCCAAGTAGACTCAATCACAGGTCTTAATAGTGCCGTTTTAGGATTATGAACAGCTAGTGTTTGGGCAATTACATCGGTGCGGTCGCTATCAAAATCATTCAACATTTTATGGTATAGTATGCACCAATCATCAAAAATTCCTGACGCACCCGGTACTGGCACAATATCCGAATTATTCATCACAAAACCTGGCTCATCTCGCCATTTTGATGAAAAAGTCCGAGCCATCTCATAAAAAAACTGGTGATAACCAACTTGGCTATCTTTCAAGAATTCAACCGTTAGATTCAACAGTTCCGCAGCTTGTGGGTGTGACAGTTCTACAAAACCTAACTTTTTCAACATTAAAGAACTGTATTCAGCTTGATAATGTTCATCAAACCTTTCTAATGCCGCTTCCATTTCGTCCTTATCAATAATCGCCTTTAAAGGTTCTTGGAGCATTTGCAAATTTAACTTACAAATACTTGGTTGATTACCGTAACAATAGCGTCCATAATAATCAAAATATGCAGCTATAAAGGATGGGTTATAAGTTGGGATAAAGGCGTAAGGGCCATAGTCAAAACTCTCTCCAGTAATTGACATATTGTCAGTATTTAGGACTGCATGACAAAAGCCAGCCGCCATCCACTGCGCTACTAGTTCTGCAACTCGTTTCACTAATTCGGCGTAAAACAAGACATATTTATCTGGTTCAGCGCTTAAGTGTCGATAATATTGCTCAATTACATGGTCTAACAGCTTCTTAGTTAAATCTGGACGCTGAAAATAGTGCAGTCGCTCAAAAGTGCCAAACCGAATATGAGAACTGCTCATTCTAATCATCACAGATGAGCGGGTAGGTGAAGGTTCATCACCTCGCCAAAGGGGTAAACCTGTTTCAATCATGCTCAAACAGCGCGAGGTACGTACACCCAAGTAGTGCAGTGCTTCCGCAGCCAGAACTTCCCGCACCCCACCTTTGAGCGTGAGCATCCCATCCCCCCCACGGGAGTAGGGCGTTCTCCCAGAGCCTTTTGTGCCAAAATCGTACAATTCGCCATCAGTAGCGCGGACTTGTCCATAGAGAAAACCTCTACCATCACCCAACTGTCCGTTATATTCACCAAATTGATAGCCGTGGTAACGTAGTGCTAACAAGGGTTTGCGCCCCTGAAACTGGCCAAAAGCTGTGATGAAATCTTCGTCTTTGACTACTTGAGGGTCTAAACCCAAACGAGGTAGTAGTGCATCGTTACGCCAACGCAAGAGGTGTTGGGGAAATTCTGCTGCTGCCACCTCATCATAGTAGTCATCACCTAGAGATTCTAAGGCGCTTTCGTAGTTGAGGGAGAGAAGAGGATTGCTAGAATTTTTGTAGTTTGGAGTTTCAGCCAGAGTCATTACGAGCAAAGCTTAATTCATTCTTCCCTTAATACTACCTCTGGCTTCAAAATCAGCATAGACACAAAAAGCGACCCATATCTAAAATATGGCAGCGCCACCATTAAAATCTAGAGTGCATAATGAATAAAGTTTTGCAATTAAAGAAAAAATTAACTCAATTAGCTATTTTAGACGCTACCTTTGAGGTTTTTGGCTCAGAATCACACCAATATCAATTAAAACCTTGCTTGAGTAACAGAGATATTCAAGTTTTTGAATCTAGATACAATATTAGTCTACCAATTGAATATAAAAACTTTCTGTTAGAAATTGGCAATGGTGGTGCGGGGCCAGGATACGGCTTATCTGGACTATCAGGAATTGAATATGAAGATATAACCGCAGAAAAACTATACCAAGAGAAGTACGAAAATCTCTCTAAACCATTTCTTTTAACAGAAGCGTGGAATGATTTAGATTTGATTATCAACAATAAAAATGATGATTATTTTGACAATAAGTTTATCCAGGGTACTCTCACCATTACAACTTATGGTTGTGGAATTGATGCAATATTAGTTATTACCGGGGAGCAGTCAGGAAAAATCTGGATAGATGACCGTACTAATGATAATGGAATATATCCTGCTTCTTTGGATTTTTGTAGTTTTTTCCATGATACCGACCCTGATGATTCTCATCCAAATAGCGACCAGGGGCAGCCTTTAAGTTTTTATGATTGGTATGAAGACTGGCTTAACCGAAGTTTGCATCAAATCCGCCAGTCTTCGGAAACTTAAGCTTAATTAAATAAAACTGATTTTTTACTTTTTAATTGGTTGCGATACTGGTTGAGTAGTTTCTACTGGATTTGATGTTGGTGAAGTAATTCCTACTGAGTTTGATGTTGGTTGTGATGCCTGTGAAGATAAAATTTGTTTTACTTGTTGGTTATAAGTTTGCAAAATTGATTGAACCTGTTTTTGTTGATCTTGATTCAGATCCAAAGATTTTAACACTATTCTAATTCTCTGACGGGATTGCAACGCTGCCTTAAATTTAGTGGCTTGAGAGGGGTTTAATAAAGCCTCAATATCCTTATCTCTTTGCTGGCGAGCCACTTGGATTTGTTGACGCTGTTGGTTTGTAAGTTTGATTTTTTGGTGTGTGGTAGGACTATTCTGAGTTTTTAAGGGTGGTGTAGTGGGAGAAGTTGGAACTGGTGCAGCCAAAACCACTCCGTGCAATATGGTAGCAAAGGCGAAGATAGTAGAAAATACAGATAAGCGCTTTATAGAATTAATAGACATTTTGAAAAACTCCTCAATCATCTAAAAAAATTCACCCTTTGTCTTATTAGTCAGATGGTGAACAAATATTACTCTTGCATTTGCTTGTGGAGTTGTTGTGTATTTATTATGGATTTACTATGAATTTATAGATATTGTAAGTTAATATCTCAATGTTGTTAATTAACTGTGTATAAATATAACATCAAAATACAGAACTTCTTAAAAAAAGTTCGGTATTTCTACACTACTAGAAAATAGCCATTTAAAATTTTGGTGCTTGCCAATTAGTATTTGTAAGACTTGTCATAATATGATCTTCCCATTGTCCATTAATTAACAAATAGTCTCTAGCGTATCCTTCAATAACAAATCCTAGTCTTTTTAAAACATTACCACTGCGCCGATTGTGAGGCATATAATTAGCCATAACTCGGTGAAAATTTAACTCTTGGAATAGATATTGAGTTGCGGCTTTTAGCCCTTCTGTCATATATCCTTTACCTTGTTTACTTTCAGCAAGGCTATATCCCACGTAGCAAAAATGAGCGGCTCCTCTTACAAAATTGCTAAAATTTACCGTTCCAATAACTACAGTAGGATTTTTTTTTGTAAAAATAAATAGCTTTAATGATTGCCCATTAATAAATTCGAGAAAACTATTCTCTATCTGATATTGCCAATATTCTTCAGTGAAAAAACCATCAGCCCATAGAGGGTAGAATGGAGTGAGATAAGTTTTGTTATAAATGAAGTATTTAAGAATTTGGGGTATATCTTCATGAATCGCCGCTCGTAATAATAGGCGATCGCTAGTAATTATAGGCAGTTCTGATATCATAATCGACGGGATCTCTTCCCAGCACATTCTCTAAATTTTATAAATTCTCTCATACCTATGGTTTAGCAGCAGCAGTTAGAACTGCTTTGCCCAATATTCTGTACAACAGATAGGGTGAGTATTTTTGCTCGTAATCTGCCATTCCACCAAAATCTTGATAAGCTGATGTCTAATATCTAGAGCGCAAGGATTGAGAGCCAATGGGTGATAAAGCACAGTACGCGGCATAACTTCGATAAAATCGCTTTGCCCAAACGCTGTACCGCAGGAAATTCAACCAAAAGACAGCTCAAGATTTAACCCAGTCTACAAGAAGGATAGTGATGTGGTGGGAATACGCTACGATTGGCAGGAATTAGAGATTCGGACGATATACAATATGCCATTTCTAGAGCTTATTTATCAAGCTGCTAGTGTGCATCGCCAATATCATGACCCAACAAAAATACAAGTTTGTAAGCTTATATCCATTAAAACGGGAGGTTGTCCAGAAGATTGTAGCTACTGCGCCCAATCTTCGCGCTATAAAACAGAGGTAAAGGCGCAAGCACTTCTCGAAAAGGAAACCGTTGTTAACATCGCCCAAAAAGCTAAAGAAACTGGTGTGAGTCGCATCTGTATGGGTGCTGCTTGGCGCGAAGTGCGGGATAACTCACAATTTGAGGAAGTCCTGGAAATGGTCAAGGATGTAACCGCAATGGGCTTAGAAGTGTGCTGCACTCTGGGTATGTTGACGGCGAATCAGGCCAGGAAATTAGAAGAAGCGGGACTTTACGCCTACAACCATAACTTAGATACCTCGCAGGAATATTACAACACAATTATTACCACGAGAACATATAGCGATCGCTTGAATACAATTGAGAATGTCCGTCAGACAAATGTTACTGTCTGTTCTGGCGGCATCCTTGGTTTAGGCGAAACTGTCGATGACCGAGTTGGGATGTTACAAACTCTGGCAAATTTACATCCGCATCCAGAGTCAGTACCAATTAATATTCTTTCACAAGTACCGGGCACACCCTTAGAAAATCAACCTGATGTCCCCATTTGGGATATTGTGCGGATGATTGCCACAGCCAGAATTTTAATGCCAGCTTCTGATGTGCGTCTTAGTGCTGGTAGGGCTAGGCTTTCTCAAGTAGAACAAGCTTTCTGCTTTATGGCAGGAGCCAATTCTATCTTTTCTAGCGACGACAACAAAATGTTGACGGTGACAACTCCCTGTCCAGATTATGATAGCGATCGAGAAATGCTGAATTTACTTGGTTTGGGAATGCGTCCACCTTCCCAAAGACAAGAAAAGGTAGCAAGTCCGGCTGTTGTGGGATAAATATTTCATTTCGTGCAAAACATTTAGTCAAGGATTTAGATCCAGACTAAATGTTTTTTGTTATCCCTTTCTTCAACAAGGTTGCTACTATTCTCCTTCAAATGAAGTCAAGAGCTTTCTTAACAGCACAATCAGTAATTCCCGCTCTGATGGCTGCAAAACACTGAGGATGCCATGCTCATTGGCAACATGAGCTTCTACGGCTTTCTCAATTAAGTTGAAACCTTCTTCTGTCAATGTGATTAAAGTGCCGCGCCGATCGCTCGCATCTGGAATTCGTTTTACCAACCCAGCTTGCTCAAGTTGGTCAACGCGATGAGTCATTGTGCCGGATGAAACCATCAAAGTGTTAAACAATGCCGTTGGTGATAGCTGGTAAGGAGCGCCGGAGCGACGTAAGGTAGCTAACACATCAAATTCCCCAAGATTCAGACCAAACTGAGAAAACGTCTCTTGGATTGCGTGTTCAAAATGCTTGGCTACCCGTCCCATCCGCCCAATTACTCCCATTGGCGATACGTCCAAATCAGGACGCTCACGTTGCCATTGCGCCAAAATCATATCGACTGAATCGGAAGCCATTGTGCTGATTGCTTATGCAAGTTTCTTGATATCAAATATCTTAACATCAAGATAAATGTTAAAATCTCGATATCAAGTATCTTGACATCGAGATAAAATCCATGAAAATAAAGACTGCCGGAAGGTTCGATATTTGGCTGACAGCCTTAGCACCAGCAATCTGGGGAACTACGTACATTGTGGCAACCGAACTTTTGCCACCGAATCATCCTTTGTTAGTTGCAGCATTGCGATCGCTACCCATTGGTATTTTGTTAACCGCAAGTTTGCGACAACTCCCCAAAGGTATTTGGTGGTGGCGGATTTTGCTGTTGGGAGGGTTGAATATTGGTATTTTCCAAGCCTTGTTATTTGTGGCAGCCTATCGTCTTCCCGGTGGAGTAGCAGCAACGGGGGGAGCAATTCAACCGTTGTTAGTGGTGATATTTTCGTGGCTATTACTGGGCGATAAACCATCAAAACGCTCAATAATGGCAGCCATTGCCGGATTTATTGGCGTTGGTTTATTGGTTCTCAGTCCTGCGGCTCGTCTTGATTGGATCGGAATTGGTGCTGCGATCGCAGGAGCGGTAACAATGGGCTTAGGAACGACATTAACCAAACGCTGGAAACGTCCAGTTTCTCTGCTGGTGTTTACGGCATGGCAATTGGCGATCGGCGGGATTATTCTTTTACCTATTGCCCTAGTTGTTGAAAAACCGTTGACTCACTTGAGTGTGACAAACCTATTGGGATTTGTCTATTTGGGTTTAGTGGGAACTGGGTTAGCTTATATGCTTTGGTTTCGCGGAATTGAACGATTAAAAACAACAGCTGTTTCTTGCTTGGGATTGATGAGTCCTCTAGTTGCAACCCTGATGGGCTTTCTGGTGTTACATCAAACGCTAATGCCAATTCAACTGATTGGAGCAGCGATCGTACTAGTGAGTGTTTTAGTGGGACAACAAACTAATCGATTAGGCGATCGTTCGACCACTCACTTTAAAGTATCGTCTTAAAAAGAACTTTAGTTCAACACGATCTGTCGTTGATTACTTGAGTTAGAAAGATTTATCGTCAATTTTTGGATGCTATTTTTAAGCGCAACTTGTTGTCAATTGAAGGACGGGCACTCTGCCTGTCCTTCAAAAGTCATAGGTTGATAGGCTGAATGTATCTCTCGGTTAAATTATTTTGGCAGTCCGCAGACCGAACAACAGACCGACAGCCAAACCAAAGAACAAAGCTAAAAAGCCGATGTAAGCTGCAATTGCAAACATTTATTTTTCTCCACAATACTTCCTAAATCTATTGAATCATTAGTTATTAGTCATTTGTCATTTGTCATTTGTCATTGGGGCATGGTTATTCTTGTCTGCCTCATCTCCCCCACTCCCAGATTGCGATAGAATACAGCCCACGGGCGCTTGTTTGGGGTTGAGCAATGACTTCTTTAATTAATGTAAATTTACCAGAGCAGTCTTATGAGATTGCGATCGCACCTTCGAGTTTAGATCAACTGGGTCAGCAGATGGCCAGTCTGAAGCTAGGCAAGAAGGTACTGCTGGTTTCTAATCCGACTATTTTTAAGCATTTTGGGGAAAGAGCAATTACATCCCTAACATCTGCTGGATTTGAAGCCGCTAGCTGCACCCTACCGCCTGGTGAACGCTATAAAACCCTTAATTCTATCCAAAAACTCTACGATGTCGCCTTGGAAAACCGCCTAGAACGTTCTGCGACGATGGTGGCTTTGGGCGGAGGTGTGATTGGCGATATGACTGGCTTTGCCGCCGCAACTTGGTTGCGGGGTATTAATGTTGTCCAAGTGCCTACAACTCTCTTGGCGATGGTAGATTCGGCAATTGGTGGCAAAACTGGCGTAAATCACCCCCACGGGAAAAACTTGATTGGGGCATTCCATCAGCCGCGCTTGGTTTTGATTGACCCAGATGTGTTAAAAACCCTTCCGATGCGAGAGTTTCGGGCAGGGATGGCAGAAGTTATTAAGTACGGTGTAATTTGGGATGCTGAATTGTTTGCCCAGTTGGAAGCAAGTAAACGGCTTGACCAACTCCGCTATGTAAAACCTGAGCTAATAGAAACCATATTAACGCGCTCTTGTCAAGCCAAAGCTGACGTTGTTAGCAAAGATGAGAAAGAAGGCGGATTACGCGCAATTCTCAACTATGGACATACCATCGGTCATGCAGTGGAAAGCTTGACTGGTTATCGTTTAGTGAATCACGGTGAAGCAGTGGCTATTGGTATGGTAGCAGCCGGTCAAATTGCCGTGGAATTGGGAATGTGGCAAAAGGAAGACACAGAACGTCAAAATGCTTTAATTCAAAAAACAGGTTTACCGACTCAGTTACCATCTGGGTTGGATATTGAAGGAATTATTGAGGCGTTGCAACTAGATAAAAAAGTTAAAGCGGGAAAAGTGCGGTTTGTTTTACCAACGCAAATTGGTGTAGTGACAGTTACCGACGAAGTGCCATCAGATATTATTCGGCAAGTATTACAGAGAATGTAAACAATTTGAAGAAGAATTCCGAATTAAAATTAGCTACTCTGTTCTTCGATTACGAATTACGAATGATTGAGCCATGATACTCCAAGCCAAGAATCAATTAACCTTGCAAGAATTCTTGAATCTTCCACCAGGCGAGGGAGATATCACCTATGAATTTGTTGATGGTCAAGCAATTCCTAAAATGTCACCAAAAAAATTCCACTCTAAACTTACTCGCGCACTTCTCAATTTGATTGAGCAATGCTGTGAGGGAAAAGGAGAAGTTTACCCAGAATTAGCTGTCGCCTTAACCCGTCGAGGGCGAGATTGGATGCCAATACCAGATATTTTGTATATTTCCAATGAACGTTTACCCCCTGATTGGGAACAAGAGGGAGCATGTTCTGTTCCTCCCGATTTGGTAATTGAAATTATTTCACCTGGACAAACCTTTGGACAAATGGCAGCTAAAGCCAAAGACTATTTGGATGCTAAAGTGCTGCGGGTGTGGGTGGTAGATAGTAAAGCCAGAAGTATCACTGTTTTTTATTCAGATGCAGCACCACAAACTTATATGGGAGACGAATTACTCACAGATTCCCTATTTGAGGGACTGGAATTTACTGTTGAGCAGTTATTTCAAAAGGCGAAAATACCATTAAATGGCGAATAGCACACTTTTTGCGTCTAGCACAATTTGACGCATATCATTTTTATTGCCTGCTTGATATTGAGAAATGAATTCATCAATATCTATAATGTTTCTTCCCATACTTTCATGTGTATATAAGCTTAGACAGGCGTAGCCATTGTTAGAGATTATTTCCTCAACAAATCCAGTCATGACCGCAAGGTATGTAAGCTGCTCAGGTTGACTACCGTAAAAATCAGACTGGATAAATTTCACAAGTTTTAATTCTCCTAGAGTTACTTTTACCTCCTCCATAACTTCTCGTCTTGCAGTTTCCTCATAAGTCAATTCACCTATCTGCACATGTCCCCCAGGGAGGTCAATACCACGGTCAAGGAGAGCGCATACAATTAAACCATCCTTGGTAAAAGGTACGACTAGAACACTCGTTATCTTTTCAAAGGCAGGTAAAAATGAACTGCCAATATCTACAAAATTGACTTTTTGGCCTGTTTGTATGACAGTCTTTCTGCAATCCTTCTCACTCATTAGCTTAATTTTTCTATTTAATATAGTTATAAGACTCCTATTTTATTTTTCAAACTGCGATTCTTTCTGCGGTTGCTGCTGACTATTTGTTGGTTGCAATTTCTGAAATAAAGCTGGTGGCGTAGCTTTACGGAATGCACCGCAGTAGTGCATGGTCATAACTGCTTTAAAAGCCCAATGGTCTTTTGGCACATCACTAAAGGGATTCGGTAAAGTTTCTGCTTGATTTTGGATACAAGCATTCAAAACTTGATTCGATTTTGCTGGTGTGTCGGTAGTAGGTTCTTGAGATTTAACAGGAGTAACAAAGCTAGTAGCTAGCACTACGACTGTTACCAAAAGTTTGTAGTTCATAACTTTAGTTTTCTAGGGATGAAAGTCTCCCAGATGTTAGTTCCTGGGCTGTCGCCCAGGAACTAGAATAACCTAAGCGTTAGAAAACATGGTAAGCATTACTAATAGAACAACTAATCCACTGATCCAAAGAGCTAACGAACCCCAACTAACTGAATCTTTTTGTACTCTTTGCCAAAAATTGTTAACTAAGTTATTTCGAATTGCCATTTTATAACCTCCAATTTTTATTAAACTTGCACTTACTCAAGTTATGAAGCCTGGATTGAGCAAAGAAAAGCTCATCTTTGCGAGTATCAGCCTTGATTTGCTGATTCACAAAGACTAATCAACAGAGATTTAAATTCATCCCTTCAGGGATATTTACGATAAAGCGTGTGTCTTAACGCATTACCGATCTAATAAACAAAAATTTACAAAAAGATATTTGTTGATGCTTAACTTTATTTTCCCATACGTAACTGTTTACACTTAGAAATTTGGCAATTTTGAGAGAATTCTTAACGTTGCCTTAATCATGTGTAAAAACTAGTGTTTTTTAATCAAAATCTACTTAAATACTGATTATGTTTCACTTTCACTCGTGATTTATCTAGACTTGAAAATAGACACAATTAATAATGAAATGGTAGGTAAATAATGGTGCAACAAATAAGACATAATGAACCGCAATATATCTGTATTATTCCAGTTGAGAGAATTACAGCGAACCAAGACGAAGAAATTATGACCTTTGGTGTATCAGCCGATGATGCCAAAAAACAAGGTGAGGAATTATTAACATCTACATATAGTTGTAATAAATCACAAGTTTTGGAATTGATCCAGCAAGCACGAATTGAACCAATAGCTCAGTGGTGTGCCCCGAAAGAACGCTAAAAGTACTTATGACGGTCTTGGCAACAGCAAGTATTAGCACCCAAAATAGTATGCAAATATTCGGCTTACCTGGATGAAGGAGGAATGAATCTATGACCGATGCCAAGCAAACTTCCCCGCGCCGCCGTCGCTCTTGGGCAGAGCCATATAAAATCAAGGTAGTTGAGCCATTAAAAATCACTACTCGCGCTGAACGCGAACAGGCGATCGCACAAGCCGGTTACAATACCTTTCTACTGCGTTCTGAAGATGTTTACATTGACTTGCTCACTGATAGCGGCACTTCAGCCATGAGTGATTATCAGTGGGCAGGGATGATGCTCGGTGATGAAGCTTACGCCGGCAGCAAAAATTTTTACAATTTAGAAGCAAGTATCCAAAAGTATTACGGCTATCGCCATATTGTACCCACTCACCAAGGGCGTGGTGCAGAAAATATTCTTTCTCAAATACTGATCAAATCAGGTGACTACATACCTGGCAATATGTATTTCACCACAACCAGGTTGCATCAGGAGTTAGCTGGCGGCACTTTTGTCGATGTGATTATTGATGAAGCCCATGATGCCCAATCACTGCATCCATTCAAGGGTAATGTAGACTTACAAAAGCTTACAGACCTAATAGAGCGAGTTGGAGCAGAACGTATTCCCTATATTAGCGTTGCCGGAACTGTTAATATGGCTGGCGGACAGCCGATTTCTATGGCTAACCTGCGAGCGGTACATCAGTTAGCTCAAACCCACGGTATCCGCATTATTCTTGATGCCACCCGCGCTGTGGAAAACGCTTACTTTATCCAGCAGAGGGAAGAGGGTTATTCCAATCAGGCGATCGCTACCATCTTACGTGAATTTTGCTCCTATACCGACGGTTGCACCATGAGCGGTAAAAAGGATGCACTAGTTAACATCGGCGGTTGGCTGGCTCTTAATGACTATAATCTTTACGAAGAAGCACGTAACCTAATTGTAATTTATGAAGGCTTACATACTTACGGTGGTATGGCTGGCCGGGATATGGAAGCTATGGCACGGGGTATAGAAGAGTCAGTTCAAGACGATCATATTCGTGCCCGTGTCGGTCAGGTTGAATACCTCGGACAAAAGCTTTTAGATTGGGGTATTCCAATTGTTGTACCGATTGGTGGTCATGCCATTTATTTAGATGCCAAACGCTTTTTACCACAAATCCCCCAAGACCAATTTCCGGCACAACGTCTAGCAGCAGAACTATATCTAGAGGCAGGTATTCGGGCAATGGAACGGGGCATCGTTTCCGCAGGGCGCAATAAAGAAACAGGCGATAATTATTATCCAGAGTTAGAACTAGTCCGTTTAACTATTCCCCGCCGTGTTTATACCCAGGCTCACATGGATTTGACTGCTGAGGCAGTTGAAGAAGTTTTTTATAATCGCGATCGCCTACGCGGACTCAAAATGATTTACGAGCCGAAGTATCTCCGCTTCTTTCAAGCAAGGTTTGAATTGCTTTAGAGATAGTAAAGGCACTGAATTGAAAAAACTAATATAGAGAAAGTGTAAAAAAACAGTGCCGTACTACCAACTAAACTATGCTACCGTTCAAAACTCTGCTACGCGTCCGCCACTATGAGATGGATGCACTTGGACACGTAAATAACGCCGTCTACCAAAATTATTTAGAACAAGCAGCCATTGAGCATTCAGAATACTTGGGCTTAACTTTGGATGTCTATCGGGAAGTAGGTGGCGTATTTGTCATGCGGCGGGTAGAAATTGAGTATTTACGCCCGGCAGTAGCAGGCGATACCCTAGAGGTCACTACCTGGTTGAAGGAAATGCGCGGAACTCGTGCTTTCCGATGCTATGAGATTCGTAAACAAAACCAAGATGATTTGTTAGTAACGGCAGAGGCACTATGGGTTTGGGTGGATGCACAGACAATGCGCCCACGACCAATTCCCAGTATCATGTTAGACAAATTTTTGCAAATCCAAAACCCAGGTGTTACAACCTAAAAATGGTTTGTTATTTGCCATTTAATGAATCTTAATTATTCTCATGAAAAATAAATGATTTATTTTTTTCCAGGTAATGCTGACGATCAAGAATACACAACTATGATGTTATAAATGCAAAAAGTGCAAAATTTAAATCTGTAGAAGCTGCAATTAAAATTAGGTCAGTAAATAGGATTTTCAATTAAATATTATGGAGCCAATTCAGCCACAACAGCGCCGCGTCGCCGATCAAGTGTTTCAGCAATCCCTCGATCAGTTGGAGGATATTTTACAAGAAATTTCAACTGAGGAAGAAGAAATTCCCCAACTCCCCCAACTGCATACTACTAATCTCAGTGAAGTCGAAGTCGATCAAGATTTGATCGCTATTGATTTAGCGGCTCTTGAGGACGCAGTTGCTGATATTGAACAATATCTTGAAGAAAAGACAAAAACCCAAGAAAAGTTATGAGTTTTAATTCCTGTAAAGACGCGATTAATCGCGTCTCTAACTCATTTGCCGCCGAGCTTCATACAACATTAAAGCGGCTGCGATCGCTACATTCAAAGATTCTACCCCAGGACTCAAAGGAATTCTGACTTGTTGATCTGCGATCGCTGCTAAATCTGCCGACAATCCAGCCCCCTCATTTCCCAGTAAAATCAAACTGGGTTTGCGCCAGTCTACATCCCAATAAGTTAAAGTCGCGCTGGGTAAGGTTGCCACTACCTGCATTCCTGCTTGCTGGCTTTGTTGAACTGTTGCTTTTAAATCTTCGGTTACGGACGTTGCAAGGCGAAACCATTGCCCTGCTGATGCTCGGAGAACTTTTGGGCTGTCTAAATCGACACTATCTCCACTTACCCACAAACCTGATGCTCCCACCGCCGCGGCAGTGCGAATCATCGTACCCAGGTTTCCCGGATCTTGCACGGTTTCTAAAGCTAGAACTAAACCAGTGAATGGTAGTTGATGGCTATCCCTTCGTTTTGCCGTTGCTACCACACCATCAGGTTGGACTGTAGTAGCGATCGCATTTAAGACTTCCTCGCTGACAATCTCGGCGCGATCGCTTTTACTACAAGCCTCTTCCCAGAGTGACGAGTGCGCTACTTGCCAATCTGGAGTACAACACACCGTTTCTAGTGGGTAATCTACCGCACAAGCTTCTTCCAACAGGTGCGTCCCTTCCAGTAAAAATAACTGCTGCTTGTGGCGCTCTTTGGTGGAGTGGAGTTTGCGAATTTGTTTAACTAGTGAGTTTTGTAAACTGGTCAACATTTTTTAGTTGTGAGTGCTGAGTAGTGAGTGCTGAGTTTTTCTTTCTCAGGACTCACTACTCGGCACTCAGTACTGGTTATGCGGAACCCGGGACTTGAACCCGGAAGCCTTGCGGCACTAGAACCTGAATCTAGCGCGTCTGCCAATTCCGCCAGTTCCGCTGGCACTTATCTTTATCGACAATTTCCTATTATTGCGTTATGTTTTACCTTTGTCAAGCGAAAATCTAACTCTCTCCTTTAAGAGACTCAGACTGGAAACGAATTTTTCAGGGGATTAGGTCGAATCAAAATATTAACTGAACAGTAGAGCATTGATTTTTAGAGAATACTTAAGTCATTTTACTGAGTATTTATTTTTGCTTAAAACTACTACTTATTCATTCTTTTTTATTAAATTTTTTAAAAGCTCAAAATAATTGCTATTGCTTGCTTTGAGCGATTATTTTTCACCAAAAAACAATTTTTTTATGCAATATGCTGTTCTAAAATGTGGACAATTTGAATCTTTACTGTAGAATCAAAACCAACTTCAAACATATAAAATACGTATTACTTTTGGAGGTAGGCTTATCAATCCTTCTACCAGCTTACCAGATGCCAAAATTGCTCCAGAAGCAGACTCCTCAGTCTTGCAAATTTGGGGTGGGCATCCTTTGCGAGGTCATGTGAAAATTAGCGGGGCAAAAAATGCAGCACTGGTAATCATGGCTGGAGCCTTGCTGTGTCCGGGCGATTGTCGTATCCGCAACGTCCCCTTATTAGCGGACGTAGACCGGATGGGTCAGGTGTTATCAGCTTTGGGTGTAAGCTTAACGCGGCAAGGCGATATTTTAGACATCAACGCCAGTGAAATTAAAACATCAAAAGCTCCCTACGAACTAGTTACCCAACTGAGGGCGAGTTTCTTCGCCATTGGTGCCATTCTTGCAAGATTGGGAGTAGCACAGATGCCCTTACCAGGCGGTTGTGCGATTGGGGCAAGACCAGTTGACTTGCATGTGCGAGGACTGCAAGCAATGGGGGCTGAGGTGCAGATTGAGCATGGCATTTGCAATGCCTACGTCCCTGGAAGCAGTCGGAGATTAAAAGGTGCGAAGATTTACTTAGATATCGCCAGTGTCGGAGCTACGGAAAACTTGATGATGGCAGCTACCCTGGCAGAGGGCGAAACGATCATCGAAAATGCTGCCAGAGAACCGGAAGTAGTTGATTTAGCTAACTTCTGTAACGCGATGGGAGCAAAGATTAAAGGGGCGGGTACTAGCAGGATTATTGTTGAAGGAGTCCCCAAGCTGCATTCTGTTGACTACAGTATCATTCCCGATCGCATTGAGGCCGGAACGTTTTTGCTGGCAGCAGCAATTACCCGTTCCGAACTTCTTCTTTCGCCAGTGGCTCCAGAACATCTGATACCAGTGATTGCGAAGCTACGGGATATTGGGGTGACGATAATTGAGGACAAGCCTGAACACTTACGCATTCTGCCGGCGGAAACTCTCAAGGCAACGGATATTGAAACTCAATACCATCCAGGTTTCCCTACAGATATGCAAGCGCCGTTCATGTCTTTGCTGACATTGGCCGAAGGCGACAGCGTGATTAACGAATCCGTCTTTGAAAATCGCTTGCGTCATGCCTCAGAGTTGAATCGCTTGGGGGCAGACATTCGTGTTAAAGGCAACGCTGCTTTCGTTCGGGGAGTGCCGAAATTGTCTGGCGCACCAGTATTAGGCACAGACTTACGAGCATCGGCAGCGCTCGTCATAGCAGGACTGGCAGCAGAAGGAAAAACTACCATTCAAGGATTACAGCACCTCGATCGCGGCTATGATCGGCTCGATATGAAGTTACAGCAATTAGGAGCTAAAATCCTGCGTGTGGGCGAAACATCAGCAGATGCCGAAATTGCTGCCAGCATCAATAGCCTTTCAAGTTGAAATTGATAGGTTGAACAAGAGGCAAGGGAGCAGGGAGCGGGGGGAATGAAGAAGCAGGGAGACACAAGGTAACAAGGTTACTTTAGTGATAACCTGCAACAAGTCTTTCCCCTTATTCCCAATTCCTCTTCTCCATCCTCTTTGACACGGAGGCGAGAACAAGGAGAATGAGGGAGACAAGGTAAAATTTTCTTCCCCCTGCCCACCCTGCTGAAATCGTTATACTAACTGTGGGTGGCTGTTTATTTAACTAGCCAGATTCCATAGTTGTGTTTTTTATAGCTTGCTGCACTATGTCTTTCTTCAAAACCCCTCTGATTGGTTTAAAAGCTGACTCATTTCGTCATCCATTAGACCTGGAAGCTACTAAAACGCTCAAGCAAATACCAGGCATAGATATGTTGGTGCGAAATTGGCTTGGGCCAATGGCAGAGCAGGTTTTTTATGTGGAAAATATTGCCTCCAGCATTCTGGTGGGTGAAAATCAACTGCCCGATTTATACAAGCTGTTGTTAGACGCTTGTGAAATTTTGGATATCGAGCCTCCTCAGTTGTACGTCCGGCAACATCCGGCTCCCAACGCCTATACTTTTGCTGTGCGCGGTAAACAGCCCTTTGTGGTGATACACACATCCCTAATTGATATCCTCACCCCAGACGAAATCCAGGCAGTAATTGCCCACGAGTTGGGACATCTCAAGTGTGACCATAGCGTTTACTTGACCCCAGTAAATTTACTAATATTAGCTGCGGCGATTGTGCCCAATGTCGGAACCTTCGTTGCTCAAGCGATACAGGCACAACTTTTAGAATGGGTACGCTGTGCTGAGTTTACCTGCGATCGCGCCGCATTACTAGCAACCCAAGATCCTAAAGTTGTCATGTCAGTATTGATGAAGCTGGCGGGTGGTTCCCCAACTTTAGCGCCACAACTGAATCTCGATGCCTTTGTTGCCCAAGCCCGCGCTTATGATGACATTAGCAAGACCGAATTAGGCGAAATGGTTAAAACCGCCCGCACAGCCCAATTAACCCATCCAGTGCCAGTGCTACGGGCGCGAGAAATTGACCGTTGGGCAAGCAGCACAGAATACCAATCTTTAATTCAAAGTCATGGATTGAAGTCTACAAGTAATGAAGTTGCACCCCAAGGCGGCTGGCGAAACTGGTAGAGTTACTAGTGATGCGATCGCACTGTGATGTAAGATACTGGTACAGCCCAAAAATCAGCTAATGACCAGGTTTCCTTACGACCAATTCGCCAAAGACTATCTTAAAGAATTGTTACAGCCATTGGGAGAAGTGGAAACCAGTCGGAAAGTTCCAGCCCAAATCCGAGAGATTGATGTTTATTTCGTACCTCCACCCCAATCCACAAAAAATCCCATAGAATTAGGGCTGTTAGGGAAATTTGCGGCTGAACCTGCATTAGTTGAACCATTTAGAAATGCGGCGACAATTGCAGAAATCCGCAGTTGTATAAATAAGCTATTTGATATCTTTGCTGAAGTAAAACGTCAGGCTAAAGGTGATAAAAATCGTCTTGCAGAATCAGAGCTACCACGTTTGTGGATTTTGTCACCTACAGCTTCTGAATCTGTACTAGATGGTTTTAGAACTAACCTAGATCAAGTAAATTGGGGAATAGGAGTACATTTTTTAGGCGATTATTTTAGAACAGCAATTGTGGTAGTTCACCAATTACCGTGTACAGAAGAAACACTATGGTTGAGAATTTTAGGTAAGGGAAGAGTCCAGCAACAAGCAATAGACGAACTAGAAGCACTTCCCCAAAATAATCCCTTACGTTCCAAAGCAATTGATTTATTATTAAATTTAAAGACTACCTTAGAATTCAATCAAAATATAGACGAAGAGGATAGAGATTTAATTATGCGTTTATCACCTATTTACGAGCAAAAATTAGCAGAAGTTAAAGAAGAAGGAATCCAAGAAGGAATTCAAGAAGGAATTCAAGCAGAACGTCGTAATGTTATAGAAAATTTGTTGCGAGTTCGCTTTGGTTCTTTAGATGCAGAACTAAGAGGACTTGCTGAAGCTTTATTGGCATTATCTCCAGAGGAATTTACTCCTTTATTACTGCAACTATCTAGAGAAGAATTATTAGATAGGTTTCTTTAAAAGAATTCAGTTACTAAAAAAAAAATCGTTTACTCGGACAATCGGATTAAAAAATATCCTATTGGTTAACCCACAGCCGCTACCATGACAGTTGTATCCAACGACCATCGCTTTCAACCCATAAATCTCTTTGAGTACGAAAAGCTAGCAAAAGAGCATCTGTCTCAAATGACCCTTGATTACTATAGCAGTGGTGCTTGGGATGAAATCACATTACGAGATAATTGTGCTGCCTTTGAGCGAGTCAAGTTAAGACCTCGGGTATTAGTCGATGTTAGCGATCGCAATTTAACTACCTCCATTTTAGGACAACCCCTGCAACTACCTTTGTTAATTGCGCCAATGGCTTTTCAATGTCTAGCCCATCCAGACGGAGAAGTGGCCACAGCCCTAGCTGCCGCATCAGCTGGTGTGGGAATGGTATTAAGTACAATGGCCACAAAGAGCATTGAAGAAGTAGCGACTGCGTGTGAGAAATTTCCCGATTCTCTGCGATGGTTCCAGCTTTACATCCATAAAGACAAGGGATTAACTCGTGCTTTGGTAGAAAAAGCTTATAAAGCAGGCTATAAAGCACTTTGTCTAACTGTAGATGCACCAGTTCTTGGACAGCGTGAAAGAGATAAACGTAACGAGTTCGCCTTACCCCCAGACTTACATCTGGCTAATCTCGTCACCATCTCAGGGCTAGATATTTCCCATGAAAAAGGCGAATCCGGGTTATTTACCTATTTTGCTCAACAACTAAACCCAGCAGTAACTTGGGATGATTTGGAATGGTTGCAATCTTTATCTCCACTACCTTTAGTTATCAAAGGAGTTTTACGGGGAGATGATGCTGTACGGGCTGTGGAATATGGGGCCAAAGCAATTGTTGTTTCCAATCATGGTGGCAGACAACTCGATGGAGCGATCGCTTCAATAGAAGCCCTAGTTGAAATCGTAGCAGCAGTAGATGGTAAAGTAGAGGTGCTACTGGATGGAGGCATTCGCAGGGGCACAGACATTCTCAAAGCTCTGGCATTAGGAGCAAAAGCAGTACTGATTGGACGACCCATTTTGTGGGGACTAGCAGTAGCAGGACAAGTTGGTGTATCTCACGTCATCTCACTGCTACAAGATGAGCTAAATGTGGCGATGGCACTTAGCGGTTGTGCAAACCTACAGGATATTAACCCTAGTTTATTGACGTTGCCACGCTTTTAAGCCTTAGATAATAGTTTAGACATGATTGATTCCAAAAAAACTTTGATAATTAATTTTCAAACTTGTTAAAAAATCGCTCATCTATAGTACAATAGTTAAGTTGGATATAAGGGCGGGTGGCGAAATTGGTAGACGCACCACACTCAAAATGTGGCGACCTTGCGGTCATAGGAGTTCGATTCTCCTCCTGCCCACTACTAAATAGAATAGAGAGGTTAAAAGTTCATGCGCTTGAAAAGATGGGAATCTCCCCGTAAAGAAGGTAGGAATGACAAAGGTAGAGGCGGCTCTGCGAGGAAGCGGCAACTCAAAAAGCAACGCCAAATGTTACGTCAAAAACTCAAAGAAGCTAACAAGCCAGATAATAACAAAAATAATCGAACAGGGGAAGATAAGTTTATCTTCCCCTTATTTTTTGGGCTTTTATCTTTTAAGCACATAATTACGTATCAAAATCGGCAGACTGAGTGTCTGGTATTTCATTTTTCTATGTAAACTAATTCAGTAAAAAATACTACCTGTTAATAAAGTTTCTACTAGGAATTTATCGTAATTGTAATGCTTGCATGAACCAATCAAAAATTAATTATGAAGAAAGTATGAATTTTGTCAAACAGCATCTAAAACCTTTAGCTTAAAACAGTAAGCTAGGACACAGCAACCGAATACTTATGAATATTACCGATTAACCTAAAAGCAATACTAAAAAAGCAATTGCACCTCCATGTGTTAACTTCCAACGATGACACAAGCCTATAAAAAGTCAGGAGTCATCCAATCCGAATTATTCAATATTCGGAATGGTCTAAGCAATCTATGGATTTTTTTCTTGGACACAGGAGTTATTGATCGTGGCAAGAGTGCCTCTACCTACTAAAAAAGTGCTTGATTTCCCTATTACTGCTTTACGTTTTGACGAGCAGATACAAACAATACTGAAGTGGGCGAGTAGGCGTGAGAGTAAAACTGTATACGTAGCTAATGTACACATGCTCATTGAAGCTCATTGGCATCCACAGTTTGCCACCGTATTACGAAATGCAGATATAGTTACTCCTGATGGTATGCCTCTTGTATGGATGATGCGAAAAATGGGGGCTGTTTACCAAGACCGTGTGGCAGGGATGGATATTTTTTTAGCATTGTGTCAGCGAAGTCAAACACAAAATCTCAGTATTTTCTTTTTAGGTTCCCAAACAGAAATTCTTTCTAGGATGCGAAAAAGGTTAGAGCAAGAATTTCCCCAAATGAAGATTGCGGCGATGGAACCTCTACCTTTTCGTCCCCTAACTGAAACTGAAGACGAAGCCTTGGTTCGAAAGATTAATTCTAGTGGTGCTAGCGCCATCCTAGTATCTTTGGGATGTCCTAAGCAAGAAAATTGGATAGCTCAACATAAAGGTAAGATACAAGCTGTAATGATTGGACTGGGTGGAGTTTTCCCAGTTTATGCAGGAATTCACAAGCGGGCACCCCGCATAGTTAGAGACTTAGGACTTGAATGGCTGTATCGATGGATTCAAGAACCACGCCGACTTTGCGGCCGCTATGCTAAGACCATTCCACTATTTATATGGCTGGCTACCAAGCAACTGCTATCATCAAGTCGGATTGCAGCAGTTTTTCTTCACGAAACTGGGGATTAAGGAAAAGGAAACAGGGCAAGATGTGATTAGTATGGAAAGAAATAATCTAGATGCCCCTAGTTTTTATATTCAAAGCTAGGTGTCTCACTGGTAAGCAGGAACAGATGATAAGCCGTTCATAATCAAGTGAAGCAGATTTTAGATGCAAAAGAATCGCGATCGCAATTCCTTTACCCTTAAAGTGAGTTCGACGCTACAGCCGAGTATCGATTCAAGGGTTCACCCCAAAGCCATGAAAGAGTCTAAGTGTAAGCATTCCGACCAATCAATGTCCTGCCGTAAAAATCCATTATCTCAAATAAACCATTAAAGTACTTGACACAAACCCAGGATTAACTGCTATATTAACTAGAGTAAAGTCGTTGGGGCGTAGCCAAGTGGTAAGGCAGCGGGTTTTGGTCCCGCCATCCCTAGGTTCGAATCCTAGCGCCCCAGTATATCTAAAGACAGGTTGTTACGCCTGTCTTTTAGAGTTTTTATGCAATTGGCGAAAAATTCAACTCAATTTATCTAATTCTGTAGAGCTTACTTATCAGGCGATTTAAGAGCTTGGTCTAGAGTTTGCCGAGCCTGTTCTGCTTTAGATCGTGCTTCTTGATAACGTACATTAGCTTGGGCAAAATTTTTCAGGACTTTAAAACCTTCCTTGAGTCGAGTAATTTCCTCTTCAGTCACCGAATCGTCAGTGAACAGAACATCAACCGCTTTGCGAATTTCTAACGCTTCAGCTCGTGACTCCTGAACTTTCAGCTTGAGTGTGGCCAGATTACTTAAAACCTGGACAGCTTGTGTAATAGTATCCTCACCGCTAGCAGTGTCAATAGTTGACTCTTTAACCTCAATTAATTGTTGAGGGCCAAATCCTTCTTCCAGTTCCGTGGGTAGCTTACCTGCATCCATCAGTTCCATCAGCTGATCCATTGCTTTATCACGGGCTTTGGCTGAATCTTTTCCAGAAACAGTAAGGATAATTTCTGGACTTTGAGCGAGAGTATATTGAACCATATTTGAGCAGAAAATTTGCTGATTAACCAAGCTGAGGGAAACAATTATAACATGTTGTGTGTTAGGTCATTTGTTGGTTTATGTATTTCACTACCGGGTTGCTAAATTGATGTAATTTCATACTTTATTGTTACCCCTGTTAAGTCGCTCAAAATAAAACTTTATACTTAATAAAACGGGAATAAATTTCAACAGGAGGGGAGAGCAATGGCTCCCAATCCCACCATCATGCAAGCTGTCGAAAAACTGGGCTACCGTGTCACCGTTGGTGATGTGGCAATCCAGGCAGGATTGAACGTCGCTGAAGCTAATCAAAGCTTGTTAGCTCTGGCATCTGATGCTGGAGGACATTTGCAGGTAGCGGAATCAGGTGATATAGTTTTCCTTTTTCCACAAAACTTTCGAGCAATTTTGCGTAATAAATACTTCCGGCTACGATTGCAGGAATGGTGGAAAAAAGTCTGGAGTATACTGTTTTACCTGATTCGGATTTCTTTTGGAATTTTCTTAACTGTTTCCATCGCTCTGATAACTGTTACCATCTTCCTAATTATTACTGCTGCCAATTCCGATCGCGACGGCGACAATCGGGGCAGTAATTCCGGTGGTGGGGGTTTCTTTTATTTTCCAAATTTCTTCTGGTATCTTAGCCCAAATTATGACACCTACTACCAGGAACGGCGACGTGAAACCAGAGAAGAAAGCAATCTGAATTTCTTTGAAGCTGTCTTCTCGTTTCTGTTTGGTGATGGGAATCCTAACGCCAACTTAGACGAACGTCGCTGGCAAGAAATTGCTACGGTGATTCGGAGCAATCGTGGCGCAGTGGTAGCAGAACAAATTGCCCCATACTTGGATGACATCGGCGAGGGATATACAAGAGAGTACGAAGATTATATGCTGCCCGTTCTGACGCGATTTAATGGGCAACCGGGGGTAAGTCCAGAAGGGCAAATTGTTTATTACTTCCCAGAGTTACAGGTGAGCGCGGTTAAAAAGCGCCGTCATTCAATCTCATCTTACTTGGAGGAATTGCCTTGGCGTTTTAGTGCCGCAAGTTCAGGGCAAATTATGTTGAGTGCAGGGTTGGGGGCACTAAATTTAGTTGGTGCTTTAGTACTGGGAAGTTTGTTGAGAGATGGTACTGTTGCTGCCCAATTAGGTGGACTGGTAGCTTTTGTGCAAGGAATTTATTGGCTGCTATTGGCTTATGGAGTAGGTTTCTTAGGTATACCGTTATTACGTTACTTTTGGATTCGGTGGCGTAATCGCAAAATAGGCGATCGCAATCGCGATCGCCTTTCCCGATCAAGACTATTGGCAAGTCCTGATGCACCTTTGCAACAAAAAATCGACTATGCTCAACAATTTGCCCAAGAAAAAGTTATTAGCAAGGAAGATTTAGTATATTCTAGCGAAACTGACTTACTTGACCAGGAAGTTGAGCATTCTGCACAAATTGACGCTGAATGGCAACGCCGCTTGGAACGTGGGAGTGGGGAATAGGAAGCAGGGGAGCAGGGGAGCAGGGGAAGCAGGGGAAGCAGTGGGAGACAAGGGGGACAAGGAAAATAACAATTCCCAATTCCCAATGCCCAATGCCCAATCCCTGATTACTTCGCCTGAATTGGTGTTAGGGCTACACCTTGATAATAATGTCCCAAAATTTGCAGGTGGTTTACTCCTTGCCGAGCCAGATTGTACGCCCCCCACTGACTCATACCTAAAGCATGACCGTAGCCAAGCCCTTGGAGTACAAAACTACCATCGGCTCCCTTAGTAACGGTAAAGCGGGTACTTTTGAGCTTGAGGGCTGTTCGCACTTCCTCGCCCTGTAGCACCTTCGTACCCTTATTACCAACAATTTTCAAGACTTTAACACTGCGGAAAGGCGAGTATGTCTCTGGAATCATCGCCGTCACACTGCCAACTTCAGGAAATTTAGCGCTAATTTCACTCGGCGAGAAGCTTTTCACCCAATTACACTCGCGGATATTTTGATCGTAATCTTGAACAGCACGCAGGTAGGGTAAGGTATTTCCCCAAACATCTTCTACATTTTCGGTGTGTCCCCCAGAACAAGCGTGGAAGACTGAGAGAATAATCCGGTTTTTGTAAGTTAATACCTGCCCTAGTGTGGAATCCACTGCGGCGTAAGTAGCGGGAGCTTCACTGATGACACCTTTGTAAATTTGCCAACGATCTGGGGTATTCCCTAAATCATAAACTGGATTATTCCGTTGTTTTTCACGTTCGTAGAGAGCGTAGGTGCGAGCTGCGATCGCTTGGGCTTTTAAAGCTTCTTGGGGCCAGCTAGCATCCATTTCGCCACCAAGAACGCTGTAGAGATATTCTTGGTCATCAACCCAATTAACAGCCGTTAAGCCTTTTTCTGTGGGGACAACCAGAGTTCTGCCCCGATACCAGCGATCGCCAATATAAACAAATCCTTTACCCGTTGGCTCAATCCAAAATAAACCAGACTGCCACTTATCTAAAGCAACTCCGCCAGGAATGGCTTGGGCATAATATGCACTCATCGCTGGTAACTGTCCGAGAGTTCGTCCGGTACTATCCTTGACGATCCCAGTGGTAGAACTGCCCACTTTTACCTGATTAACGCCCCTCTCAATTGCCACACGCAGAATTACAGAGGCTTGGGCTGGGGCAACCAAAGCAATCCATAAGAGGACACTCACCCACCAATGACGTACTTTAATCTGGGAAAATAAAAAGCCTAAGTAAAGTTGGAATTTCATGCTGGTCATCTAATCACACTAGTATCTAATTGACGCTCTGGATTATCACGTCTACTACTTTAAGATGAGACACTTCTCCAACGGAGGAGGTTGCCACCTCCTACTAATTATGCAGTTTGCTTTAGCTATCAGCTAGAAATCAGGTGAAGAAGCCAGAAGGCAGTGAGAGAATTCCTCTTTTCTATCTATTTACAATACCCAATTTCCAATTCCTAATGCTTCTTCAGTCTACGATGCCAATACCTTTTGAGAATTACTCACTTCATTAGCGATAATTCCAATTAAATTCAACTGACTCAAAATTTCTGTAGCTTGAGTCAGTTCAGTTCGGGTTACTTTGCCCATGCGCTCTACCATCACAATAGCATTGCAAAAAGATGCCAAAATCCTGGCATCAACCGTACCTAAAATAGATGGAGCATCTATCAGTACTAAGTCATAACTTTGCTCAAATAAATCTATTAGTTCTTTCATTCGTTGAGAACTGAGCAACTTCACCGTATCTTCTGGTTCCGGCCCAGCAGTCAAAATATCAATTGAAGGATGAATAGGCTGGATATAATCTTGAAAATGAGTAGTTGTCTCATCAACTAATAACAGAGATAGTCCCCAATCATTAGATAGTCCCAGGATTTTATGCAAGCTAGGATTGTGCAAATTAGCATCAATAACTAATACCCGTCGGTGCATCCGGGTAGCGCTAGCTACAAGCCCTAATACCAAGGTTGTCTTCCCTTCCCCTGGTAGTGCTGAAGTAAACATCAGCGACTTGAAAGGTAAGGGATATTTTAATATCTGAATATTTTGGTAGATCATATCCAGGTTTTCATGGACGGGCAATCTAGTAGTAGCTTCTATTACAGAGTCATTTGATCTGCGCCGCCCCTTCCAAGACAGTCCCAGCCACCCTTTTTTGGCACTATGCGACGGCAATTTTGGCACTGATCCCAGTATACGTAGATTCGTCAGTTTCTTTAAATCTCCCGCACAATAAATAGCGTCATTAAACTTTTCTAAAATCAAGGCTACTAAAATACCTAAAATCGGTCCAATCAGAGTTCCTCCAACCAAGAGGAATAATCTGTTATTCCCCATATAATTCCCTAGAGAAGGTTCTGTTAAAACTTGCCAATTATATCCTTCCTGAGCAATTTTTAGCCCTAAAGACTGTTGTACTTGAAGGAGTTGTTCAAGGGTTTTATGACTAGTTTCTACCTTTGGCAGTAAACGATTGTACTCTGCTATTAAGCTTGGGTATTTGTTTAGTTCAGAACGGAGTCGCTGTTCTGACTCAGCTAGGTTCTTTTCATTGGCAGTTAGTCCTAAAACAGTTGTCTGCACCAGAATAAACTCATCTATTAGCGTTGGATCAACCCCTATTATTTGCCCTTTTGAAAGCGGTTCTCCCTTACTGCTATTAGTAATAGATTTTACCTCTTGTCGTAATAGCGACAATTGGCTCTGGCGTTGTTGCTTTAGCTTTTGTACCGATGGATAATCATCTGTATAGCGCAGTCGCTCTTTAGCCAATGCTAGTTCGGTCTTTTGAATTTCACTCAATAATGTTTGATAGCGGCTTGACTGATTTAAACGAGAAGAAATTAGTTCATTCTGTTGGGATGAAGACGCTATTTGTTGCTCTAGGTTATCGTAGCGGGCGTTTGCATCTTGAAGGTTGGCACGAGTAGTTTGTAGCTGATTTTGAATATCGGCTAGAGATTCTAGCAAGATTTTACTTTGGACTTCGGGATCTAGTAATTTATGTTTTTTGCGAAATTGTTCCAAATTTTTATCAGCTTTACTTACCTCTTTTTTTATCTCCGGTAAGCGAGCATTTACAAAAGCCAGCCCATGATTTAGGCGTTCTTTTTGTTGTTCTTTATTGTAATTTTGATAAACTTTTTGTAGAGCTTGCAGTAATTTTTGTGCTTTGACTGGATCTTCATCATTGAAAGAAACTTTAAATACTTGACTAAAAACTTTATTAGCTCCTATACCTCCCTCTTCTGGAGTTACTTCTAGAGGTGCTTTTTTGTTCTGTTTTGTTTGACCATTGATATCCGCTAAGGTAATATCAGGATAATCAGAATGAACTAAATCTAAGGCTTTCTGGAGAAGCTTAGAACTCAGCATGAGTTTCATCTGAGTAGTGGAATCAACAACTTGATAATTAGAATTAGTAACCTGAGTATCTGCCACGACTGGAATATTATTTGACTGTGCCCCTTGAGATAAATTGGAATTCACCAATATCTGCATACTGCTCTGGTAAGTAGGTTTGGTAATGACAGCCAAGAAGCTAGCAGCAGACATAACTACACAGGAAACCCCCAAGATCAAAAAGCGTCGGCGAAGCAAAATAGTAGATAGTTGTCTGATGTCAACTGTGCTTTGTGCTGAAGTAGTAGTAATTTGTTGCTCTTGATTCAGACTAATCTTAGCCACTATCAAACTCCTCTAATATCGAAACAATATATTTATTTGGAAGATTTATGAGAAATCTAAAATGTTTTTTACACCTATAGCCGTAATAGCACACTTAATTATTCTTCCAACAATGACAAGCTCACTTGGCACAATATTATGCGAAGTGGTGCTTTCATGTTCATCAATTCATGCATATAAATTCTTAATCAGTGTTGGAAGAATAAATTTTCAATAAATATTTTATTGAAAGGATAAAAATCTTAGCCAAAAATTAATTATTTTGTCTTAGTATTGAAGTAAAAAATCATTTAATGTAGAACACTACTATAGAAATTAAGGTTCTTTTGATAACTTGTAGTATAAAAAACATTGAGAAAAATATTTGACCTATACTCTTTGGAGATTTTTTCTCCACTTAGCTAACCGTAAATTGTTGGTTAACTAGTTGACTTACTTGTAAAATAAAACTGCTGTTTATTTGCTGGGCGTTATGATTTGGAATATTAAACTCCAAGATAGAGCCTGGTTAATTTTAGATTGTAGATTAGAAGGGTTCAATAGAAAATCTAAAATCTAAAATTAAACGCCTACCTTGGTTAACTCTACTTCTCGTCGTCTGGGTACTTCATGAATCATGAAATCATAAGCCATGTCGGTGCGAGGAAAAATAGCACGGGCTTCTTTGAGGAGATCCTTCAATTCCAAGGTATTGCCAGGAGCATAACGGGGGCTGAAATGACTCATAATCAGTCGATGTGCCCCAGCAGCTAAAGCTGTTTGCGCTGCCATTGTGGTTGTGGAATGCAAGCGCTGAAAAGCCATATCTGCATCTTGATGGGCAAAGGTTGCCTCGTGAATTAATACATCTGCATCATGAGCTAATTCCACTGCACCATCACAATAAATTGTGTCTGTGCAATAGGCAATTTTCCGGCCAATTTCTGTAGGACCGCATAATTGAGTGCCATCAATCACCCGTCCGTCCTCTAGGGTAACAGTTTCACCGCGTTTGAGTTGACCGTAAATACGACCAGAAGGAATTTCCAACGCTTTGGCTTTTTCCACATCAAAGCGTCCTGTCCGATCTTTTTCGGCTACGCGGTAGCCGAAAGCTGTAATCCTGTGATGCAAATTACCGCAGCTAACGGTGAAGTCATCGTCTTCATAAATTACCCCTGGACGGATGGCGTGAACTTTAATCGGGTAAGAAAAGTGTGTGTAGGAGTAACGTGAGGCGGATTGAATATAATCATTTAATCCAGGGGGTCCATAAATATCAATTCTTTCCACATTGCCAGCCAAGCCGCAAGTAGCAAGAAGTCCCATCAAGCCAAAGATGTGGTCGCCGTGCATGTGGGTGATAAAAATTCGGGAGAGTTGACTGATTTTCAGCTCACTCCGCATAATTTGATGCTGGGTGCCTTCACCACAGTCGAATAACCACAGTTCTGCCCTTTGGGGTAATCTCAGGGCGACACTAGAAACATTGCGCGATCGCGTAGGTACACCGGAACTCGTCCCTAAGAATGTTATCTGCACAGTGTTCTTTAGTCTTCCTATTGCTCAATATTGCAGCTCTATTTTCTATAGTGACACGGTTATTGATTTATTTTTTGATAGTCCTAATCAGAAAAACTAAAAACCCGATAGCTATTACATAAGCTAACGGGTTTTAGTTTTAAAATATAATTCCTGGCATCGAGCTATTTTTGCGTAGGGCGACCCCTAAACTATCGTTGCCGCAACAGCGTTTCACCTCTGAGTTCGGGAAGGGATCAGTGTGGT
>NZ_JBALEQ010000041.1:0-7311 GCF_036917775.1 Nostoc sp. | reverse complement strand
GCTGTTTGTCTAGTCCTCCTATTCTCATCATCGTCTCTAATCCTGTTGAGAATTAGCTTTTAGCTTTTGTTAAGAAAGATGTGACTAATGGATAGGTCAGCAATGCGGGAGATGTCAACGGCGACGGTCTTGACGACCTGATTATTGGGGCACCCTTTGCCTCCGAATCTTCTGGGGAGAGCTATGTGGTGTTTGGCAGCAAAGACCGTTTTAGTGCCCAATTCAACCTCTCCACCCTCAATGGCACTAACGGCTTTGCTATTCAAGACACCTATCCTTTTGACCAATCAGGTAGTTCTGTCAGCAGTGCGGGAGACATTAACGGCGATGGTCTTGACGACCTGATTGTTGGGACACCCTTTGCCTCCCGATTTTCTGGGGAGAGCTACGTGGTGTTTGGCAGCAAAGAGCTTGTCATGTAACAACCTTGCCTCTTTTGAGCTAGAAATGCCTTCTCAGTAAGCTTTCTAGATAATAAATTGTAAAAGTTGTTTCTTGACAGGCTCAAAGACCGTTTTAGTGCCAGGCTCGATGTCAGCAACCTCAACGGCACTAATGGCTTTGCCATCAACGGCATCGATCAAGACGACGACTCAGGCCGTTCAGTCAGCAATGCAGGAGATGTCAACGGTGACGGTATTGACGACTTGATTATCAGCGCACCAAGTGCAGACACAAACGGTTCCGACTCAGGGCAATGCTATGTAGTGTTTGGTAGCCGAGGCGGTTTTGGTGCCAACTTCGATCTTTCCACCCTGAATGGTACCAACGGCTTTGCCATCAATGGCATTAATCCAGGTGACAGATTAGGCGTTGTGAGCAATGCCGGAGACATCAATGGCGACGGCTTCGCTGACTTGATTATTGGGACAGGCTTTGGCGATCCCAATGGCGACAACTCAGGGCAAAGTTACGTCGTATTTGGGAGCAACGGCGGTTTTAGTCCCAGCTTTAACCTCTCCGCCCTTAATGGAATTAACGGTTTTATCATCAACGGCATCAATGTATTTGACTACTCAGGTGGCTCTGTCAGCAGTGCGGGAGACATCAACGGCGACGGCTTCGCTGACCTGATTATTGGGGCAACATGTGCCGACCCCAATGGCGACTACTCAGGGCAGACCTACGTGCTGTTTGGAGGTAAAAATATAGGCAGTGGCGGTACTAAGAGCTTGTCAGGAAACAACCTTCCTTCTTTTTAATTAGAAATGCTTTCTCAGTAAGCTTTTTAGGTGGCAAATTGTAAAAGTTGTTTCTTGACAGGCTCTAAGCTGACGGGAACTGCTGGTGCAGACACTCTCTTTGGCACAACTGGTAACAACATTATCGATGGCAAAGCTGGTAACGATATCCTCACGGGCAACGGTAGTCAAGATAAATTTATAATTCGCCGAGGTGATGGCAATGACATCATTACTGATTTTGGTGGCGTTGGTAAAGGTACAAATCCATCAGCAACGGTGATTAACCAACTGGATACATTGCAATTTATCGGTAGTGGTTTAACTGCCCGAAATCTGCAACTTACTCAAAATGCTAATAACTTAGAACTCACCTTTTCAGATGCAGCTTCTACCAAAGTTAATCTGCAAAACTTTCAATTAGAAAATCTGGATAATTTACCAGCAAATGGTTCACAATCTGCTACCGGTAATATCCTGTTTGATGGACAAAGCAGTATAACTGACAGCTTTGATGTCTTCAATGCCAACTCCAGCCAAACCACTATCTTCAACAAAAACACAGTCACCTTCCTGAACGATCTCTCTAATAATGTTAGTGGCTTTGACAACTCAGATGATGTCATAAATGGTCAAGGTGGAAATGACCGCATTGACGGCAAGAGTGGCGACGACATACTGAGGGGTAGTGCAGGAAATGATACTCTGATTGGTGGTGCAGGGAATGATACTCTCAGAGATTATCAGGGCAATAATGCCCTCATTGGTGATATTGGTGAAGATTATTTGAATGTTGATACTTCAACAGGCGATAACACTCTCAATGGTGGCATTGGTGACGATACTTTAGATGCTAGGGCAACATCCGGCAATAATTTCCTTTCTGGGGGAGATGGCAATGATTATCTTTCCGCCTCTTTTCTTCCTATTGGCGGATACAACTATATTGTCTCCTCAAGCAATAACACCCTTGACGGTGGCGCTGGTAACGATTACTTGGATGCTAAGTCTCCATCCGGCGATAACTTGCTCTCTGGGGGCAATGGCAATGATTATCTCTCGACCTCTAGTGTAGTTACTTATAAAGGAGAGCCAAATTATATCTCATCAGGCAATAATACTATAAATGGTGGCGCTGGTGACGATACCTTGAAGGCTGAGGGAGCATCAGGCAATAACCTCCTATCTGGTGGCAATGGCAATGATTATCTTGATATCTCTAGTATTCCCATTTACTACAATAGTATATTCTTGTCTTCAGGCAATAATACTATAAATGGTGGCGCTGGTGACGATACCTTGAAGGCTGAGGGAACATCAGGCAATAACCTCCTATCTGGTGGCAATGGCAATGATTATCTTGATATCTCTAGTATTTCCATTTACTACAATAGTATATTCTTGTCTTCAGGCAATAATACTTTAAATGGTGGTGCTGGTGACGATACCTTTAGGGCTAAGGATTCAACAGGAAATAACTTCCTCTTTGGGGACGATGGCAATGATTCCTTCTATCTAAGTTTAGAGAATCAAACGGTAGATGGGGGTAAGGGTGACGATTTGTTGTCCGTTGATTATAGCTATTACAGCAATTCTACAGGTGGTATTACAACAACATTCAATGCTACTACCAACACTGGATCAATTACGGTAGGCACATATCGGGTTAGTTACAAGAATATCGAAAAATTAAATATCTCAGGTACAGCCGACGATGACTTTATTGTGGGGAGCAATGGAAACGATACGCTCTCCACGGGCAATGGTGGCAAAGAAACGAGTAATGGAAACGATACGCCCTCCCCGAGCAAGGGTGGCAAAGATACGATAGACGGGGGTAAGGGTGACGATGTACTGTCTGCTGACTACAGCGATGCTACAAGCAAAATCACAACAACATTCAATGCCACTACTAATACTGGCTTAATTACCGCAGGTACTTATCAGGTTAATTACAAGAATATCGAACGATTAAATATCACAGGTACAGCCTATGATGACAACATTTTGGGCAACAATGGCAATGATACGCTGTCTACAGGCAGTGGTGGCAATGATACGATCAATAGCGGTCAAGGTGACGATATACTGTCAGTCGATTACGACATTAATACAACAGGTATTACAACGACATACAATACCACTACTAACGCTGGAGTAATTACAGCAGGCAGTAATCGGGTTAGTTACAAGAATATCGAACGATTAGATATCTCTGGCACAGTCTCCGATGACTATATTATAGGCAACGATGGCAACGATACGCTTTCCGGGGGGAGCTTTGACGGTAATGATACGATTATTGGCGGTGCAGGTAATGATGTCCTGATAGGTGGGCAGGGTAATGACATTTTAACTGGTGGTGGTGGCAATGATCTCCTCTATGGTGGCGCTGGCAGTGATATTCTCACGGGTGACAACGGTAACGATATCTTTGCTTTTGCTGCTGGGGAAGGTACTGATACGATTACTGATTTCACTAAGAGCTTGTCATGTAACAACCTTGCCTCTTTTGAGCTAGAAATGCCTTCTCAGTAAGCTTTCTAGATAATAAATTGTAAAAGTTGTTTCTTGACAGGCTCTAAGAATAATGATTTGATTGGACTGTATGGTGGTTTGAGCTTTGGGCAATTAAGTTTCTCAGGTAACAATATCCTGGTGACTTCTACGGATGAGATTTTGGCAACGCTGACTGGCATTAATACTACGACGCTGACTGCTGTTAATTTCGTCACGCTTTAATGATCTCGATTTATGCAACGCCGACCTTAGTTGCATGAATCTGCAACTTTGATGCATCGACCTGCATCAAAGTTGTATCTAAGTTGCAAAAATGAGCTTACTTCTTTAACCTTGTTTAATCCTAGAGTGGCAAAGCTAGCCATAGCAAAAACTTAAACGTAGTAAATTCGTTATTATTGAAAATTTTGGTTTACCTATTTACGCCTATTTCAATCATGAAAAATCTACTCTAGCAAGTTTTACCTCTCTAGAATAAATCAAAGCCTATTAATCGTTATGACTGCCAAAATGCACTTTATCTCCGGCTTACCTCGTTCCGGTTCCACCTTACTCGGAGCCTTACTGCGGCAAAATCCCTGGTTTCACGCCAGCATGACTAGCCCTGTCGGTGGTATGGTGAACCCAATGCTAGAAGCAATGAGCAAATAAAGCTTTCAATCTGACCTTTCTTTACCAAGCTGCACCTTTGATGTATTGGCTTGCACTTTTGTTGTATTGGCCTGCACCCTTGTTGCATCAAAGAGCAACTTTCATGCATCGATTCGCACCTTTGTTGCATCAAAGAGCAAAAGTTAACCCAAGGAACCAACAGCACTAATGGCCTGCACCCTTGTTGCATCAAAGAGCAACTTTCATGCATCGATTCGCACCTTTGTTGCATCAAAGAGCAAAAGTTACCCCAAGGAACCAACAGCACTAATGACTCAAACTCCCGTTTCTGCCTCTACTGGACTAGAAATCAACGCTTCTAGGCAATTCGTCCCTTGGCTATGCGAGCAAAATCTCAGTTTGGCATTCACTACCTACCAAGCAGGCAAAGTATTTTTCATCGGCTTGCAACCAGACAAACGGCTGTCGGTGTTCGAGCGGACTTTTGATCGCTGCATGGGTTTGTATAGCCAGGGAAGTAGCTTATATATGAGTTCCCTGTATCAATTGTGGCGATTGGAAAATACTCTTGAACCTGGACAAGTTCACAACGGCTATGATGCTCTCTATCTGCCGCAACTAGGTTACATCACTGGAGACTTAGACATCCATGACATCGCCCTTGCCAATTCCCCAGAATCAAATAACTCACAGAAATTGATATTTGTCAATACTCTATTTAGCTGTCTAGCTACAGTCAGCGAAACCCATAGCTTCGTCCCTGTGTGGCAGCCCCCGTTTATCTCCAAGCTGGCGGCAGAAGACAGGTGTCATCTCAACGGGTTGGCAATGCGCTCAGGAAAACCGAAGTATGTCACTGCTGTGAGTCGGTCAGATGTAGGCGAGGGATGGCGGGACAAACGAAGCAATGGCGGTTGCGTCATTGATGTCGAAAGCAGCGAAATCGTCTTAGCAGGACTGTCAATGCCCCACTCTCCTCGGTGGTATCGAGACAAACTGTGGTTACTCAACTCTGGTACAGGGGAATTTGGTTACGTGGACTTAGATCGGGGGGTATTTGAACCCGTAGCTTTCTGTCCAGGTTATCAGCGCGGATTAACCTTTCACGGCGACTTCGCGGTGGTGGGGATTTCTCAACCCAGGCACAACAAAACCTTTAGCGGGCTGCCGCTAGATGAGAAGTTGCTAGCCTTGCAAGCTGAACCTCATTGCGGATTGCTGGTAATTGACCTCAGAAGTGGGGATGTTGTCCATTCTCTGCGCTTAGAAGGGGTGGTGCAGGAACTTTACGATGTAGTGGCATTAGCAGGGGTGCGGCGACCGATGGCTATTGGTTTCAAGAGCGATGAAATCCGGCGGCTAATCACTGTTGGCACAGATTCTTGAACTGCTGCCTCTTGTTGAACGGAATCTCTAAAGTCTTAAATCTTAAAACAAAGGAAAAACTCATGGCAAATTCAGTTTTCAACTTATCTAACCTCAACGGCACTAACGGCTTTGTTCTTAACGGCATCAATGTATATGACCGATCAGGCATATCTGTCAGCAGTGCCGGGGATGTCAACGGTGACGGCATAGACGACCTGATTATTGGGGCAATATTTGCCGACCCCAACGGCACTAGTTTAGGGCAGAGCTACGTAGTGTTTGGCAATAACACAGGTTTTAGCGCGACTCTAGACCTCTCCACCCTCAACGGCACTAACGGCTTTGCGATTAACGGTATCAATGCATATGACTCCTCAGGCAGATCTGTCAGCAGTGCCGGGGATGTCAACGGTGACGGCATAGACGACCTGATTATCGGGGCGCCCACTGCCGACCCCAACGGCTTGTATTCAGGGCAGAGCTACGTAGTGTTTGGCAATAGCACAGGCTTTAGCGCGACTCTAGACCTCTCCACCCTCAACGGCACTAACGGCTTTGCGATTAACGGCATTAATGCATATGACCGATTAGGCTATTCTGTCAGCAGTGCCGGGGATGTCAACGGTGACGGCATAGACGACCTGATTATCGGGGCAAGCGGTGCCGACCCCAACGGCTCGTATTCAGGGCAGAGCTACGTAGTGTTTGGCAATAGCACAGGTTTTAGCGCGACTCTAGACCTCTCCACCCTCAACGGCACTAACGGCTTTGCGATTAACGGCATCGCAGCAAATGACTTCTCAGGCTTTTCTGTCAGCAGTGCCGGGGATGTCAACGGTGACGGCATAGACGACCTGATTATCGGGGCAAGAGGTGCCGAACCCAACGGCTTGTTTTCAGGGCAGAGCTACGTAGTGTTTGGCAATAGCACAGGCTTTAGCGCGACTTTTAACCTATCCACCCTCAACGGCACTAACGGCTTTGCGATTAACGGCATCGCAGCAGATGACAATTCAGGCTATTCTGTCAGCAGTGCCGGGGATGTCAACGGTGACGGCATAGACGACCTGATTATCGGGGCAATATTTGCCGACCCCAACGGCTTACAATCTGGGCAGAGCTACGTGGTGTTTGGCAATAGCACAGGCTTTAGCGCGACTTTTAACCTATCCACCCTTAACGGCACTAACGGCTTTGCGATTAACGGCATCGCAGCAAATGACTTCTCAGGCTTTTCTGTCAGCAGTGCCGGGGATGTCAACGGTGACGGCATAGACGACCTGATTATCGGGGCAAGAGGTGCCGACCCCAACGGCGATACTTCAGGGCAGAGCTACGTAGTGTTTGGCAATAGCACAGGCTTTAGCGCGACTCTGGACCTCTCCACCCTCAACGGCACTAACGGCTTTGCGATTAACGGCATCGCAACAGGTGACGATTCAGGCAACTCTATCAGCAGTGCCGGAGATGTCAACGGTGACGGCATAGACGACCTGATTATCGGGGCAGCTTATGCCGACCCCAACGGCTTACAATCTGGGCAGAGCTACGTGGTGTTTGGCAACCGCGCTCCCATCTTCGACCTCAACGGCACTAACGGATTAGGTATTGATTTTAGCACTACTTTTAC
>NZ_JBALEQ010000040.1:0-41225 GCF_036917775.1 Nostoc sp. | reverse complement strand
GGAGGTAGCCGTTCTTGAACCCAATTAAATACCCTTGCTAAGTTAAACTCTTAGTAATTAATTATACTCTCACGAGAGTAATAAAAGAGCGTTAGTGGGCATTGGGAATTGGGAATTGGGCATTGGGCATTGGGCATAGAACAAAACAGTTCCGAGTGCTAAGTGCTGAGTAATAGTTAGGAGTTACAAATTCTCCCCCTGCCCCCTGCTCCCTGCCCCCTGCCCTCTACTCCCTACTCCCCTGCTCCCCCCACTTCCTCCAAGCGTCGCAGTTGAATTTGATGCAGGCGTGGGCCAACAATTGATACCACAGTGAATTCGAGATTTTCATAACAGAAGGTTTCACCTTTGGCCGGAATTTTTTGTAACTGATACAACAAAAAGCCTCCTAATGTTTGATATTCTCTGGTCAGGGGTAAATTGAGATGCAAAACCTCATTGAGGTCTTCGAGGTTGATTTGTGCTTGCACCAAAAATTTCTGCTCATCTAACATCTGAATCAGTAAGTCGTCACTGCTTTCAGGTTCGCTTGCATCGCCGATGATTTCGGCAATGACATCTTTGATTGTCACGAGTCCTACAGTACCGCCAAATTCATTTACTACCATGACCATAGCGGGTTTCTCTTGCTGCATCATGGGCAAAAGTTCACTCAAGGGCGTATGTTCGGGAACAAACCGAGCGGGACGCATCCAAGGTTGGATCTGTGTCTCTAAACTGAGCTTTCCCACAGCTAAAGGTTGTGCCAAATCTTTAAAATAAATAATGCCGCGAACATCGTCTAAAGATTCACCAATCACGGGGTAGCGTGAGTAACCAGTAGCAGCCATTTCTCTAAGTAATATCTGGAAGGTAGCATCTTTTGGCAGCGTGATAATACTGGTGCGCGGGATCATCACATCTTGGGCCATGACATCCCCAAACTCAAAGACATTATTGAGAAGTTCTCGTTCCGCACGCTGTAAACCAGTAGATCCCCATTCTGTAGAGATAATCAGTTGCAATTCTTCAGGAGTTACAGGCGGCCTCCAGCCTTGACCTGTGTATTGGATACCAAAAATCCGCAATAAAAAACGAGTTGATTGGTTGAGAATCCAGATGAAGGGGCCAAAAAAACGCACGATCGCTTTTACCGAAGGCCCCAAAAACCTCGCTAGCTGTTCTGAGTACAGCATGGCTAAGGATTTGGGACATAGTTCTCCGACCACAATTTGCAAATAGGCAATTAAGAAAAAAGCGATGGGAATTGATAGGGAATGGGCGAGGAAGTTAGTCATCCCACTAGGTAAAGGCCAGGATCTTAACCAGACATTTACCAGCACAACAATTGTGCTTTCGCCAATCCATCCCAGCGCCAAACTAGAAAGGGTAATGCCTAACTGAGTGGTAGATAATAGTCGGTCAATACTACGTTGTAGCATTTCGACAGCGATCGCTGGAATATCCCCAGCCTTAACTAGCTGGTGAATACGCGATCGCCGCACGCTCACCATCGAAAATTCCGCCGTCACAAAAAAGGCATTTATGGCAATCAGTAGTAGCACTGACAACAACCGCAGCGCCACATCCGTCCAAATCAAATTAGGAAAACCACTCACTGCCAAAGCTCGTGTAAAACTCACGCCCTCCATTTACGGGGGATGGGGAATGGGGAATGGGGAATGGTAAAAAAACATATAATCACCAGTGCCCAATTCCCAATTCCCAATTCCCAATGCCCAATTCCCAATTCCCAATCTACCTTCCCACAGGAATATTCGATGCCTCTAGCTTCAATTGTTGAGCAGGATAATCAGTAAGAGCAAGTGATATTTTCTTGACATCATCAAGTAAAGCTGTGGGAATGCTCACTGTACCTGAAAATGCCGGGCCATTGACAGGCAATTCTGTTGGTAAACCCTCTGTACTAGCGCTTAAGGTTCGTCCTTTATCATCGGTAACATCTAAAAAACTATACAGGAAGCGCACAGAATCCTTACCTTTATTCTGCATTTTCACTTTCAGTAGCAAGTCACCACCAGAGTAGCGAGCAGATTGCACAGTCATAGTTACACCCTGACTTTGGGCAGTAACTGGAAAGCCTGGTAGGGGTTTTTCTTCAACCACTTCTGGGGGTTTTTCCTCTGGCTTCTGCTTGCTGCTATTGGTTTCTTCGTCATCTTCCTCTAGTTTTTCCGATTTAGCAGCCTTGGTCTTACCATCAATTCGCGCCTTGACAACTTTCAGAATCTCATCCTCTTTTAATAGCACTAGCCCTCCCTGTTGAGAGGCATTTGCCTTATTGCTGGCAAATTTGGTTGTGGGACGACCATCGGGTGCGGTAACGCCTTTAAGTGCTGAACTTCCCAGTTCAAACCCCAAAAACGCGCTCACAGAACCTGCTCCCATCATCAGGATTAACAAAACTAAAGTAAGAAGTACAGTAGAATTTATTTTCATTGCTGATAAGCTATCACATAAAAATGCTGGTCTATTTAAGAATATTGAAGCTTTTGACCTCAATCCTTAAAGGAACTTAATCAATATTAGTCTGTACTATTTCATGATTAAATTATGTAGTATAAAAAATTGGTAAACTAGTGTCCAGTATTCACACGTGGTAAATTTATGCTATAATTACGGAATTGGCTGAAGTCAGTGAACGAAGTATTTTCCTCACTTTAAAATTAGCAAATAAGGTTGACTTAAAGAGTCAAGATAATTGGCTCGTAGGAATCCGAACAAAACAAGCGCCTTTGGCCGATTGGGGAGGCAACGAACTCATAATTCGTCTTCAGGCTGGTTCGATTCCAGCAGGGCGCACTGAATCATCAAAAAGCAGTAATAGAGGGTATGGGGCATTGGGTATGAGCAGTTGTACTGAGCATTGCTGAAGTGTTGGTGAGTAATTATTGTCCTTTGCTCCCCACTCCCCAGTCCCCACTCGCTAATCTTACCGAGGTGGTAAAGTTTCAAACCTGAATTCAGTTCCCACTTTGAGTTTGTCGCTATTCAAACGAGGCGACATGATCAGCGATGTGTCATAAGGATTTGGTAAATCAGGGGTGCGAAGATAAGGATCGTTACCAACTTGCTGAGTCAAGACATCATGATATAAAGTGTTAACCAACTCAGCATCGCGGGCAATTTCATTTTCTGGGAAGGAACCACCGAAACTAGAACCAGATCCTAAAAGTGAGTCTACCTGACGCTTGAGGCTGCCATTTTCGTAGAAATTGCGATCGTGACTAAAAAAAGCTCGTTCAAATATATCACTCGTGGTTTCAGTTCTGGGGGTTGCGGTTTGGGCAAATGCAACTGAGGGAAAAGCAATACCAGCAGCAAGCAGCACCAATAAACCACCAAAGGTTTTAAATTTTATACGCACGTTTCTGACTCCTCAATTTTCGTTTTGGGCGAATCTTAATTTATGCTTAAGTTCAGAACTCTGATGAGTTCAACCTTTGGTGTAGCACAACTTTTAATGTTTTGTAATGACGTATCCTACTGAAACTCTTACCCATTCAGATATTTGGGCAACCACTCCTGATTTGACAACCTTGCGCCACAAGCTACTAGATTTATTTTCTCAACGGGCTTATCAAGAGGGTGATTTTGTTCTCGCTTCGGGGCTACATAGTTCTTATTATGTCAATAAGATGCAGGTAACACTCCACCCCCAAGGAGCTTTAGCTGTTGGACGATTGTTGTTTCCTTTACTACCTGTAGATACTCAGGCTGTAGCAGGTTTAACGATGGGGGCTGACCCAATGGTGACAGCAGTGAGTATAGTTTCTGTTTATGAAAACCGACCCATACCAGCGCTGATTATTCGCAAGGAAGCTAAGGGTTATGGAACGAAAGCTTATATAGAAGGCCCCACTTTACCAGAAGGTGCAAAAGTAGTAGTTTTGGAAGATGTGGTGACAACTGGGCAATCTGCTCTGAAAGCGGTTGAGCGTCTTAAAGATGCAGGTTATACCGTTAATCAAATAATTTCCCTGGTAGACCGACAACAAGGTGGAGGTGAGTTGTATCAGTCAGCTGGGTTAAAGTTTGAAACTTTGTTTTCGATTCAAGAAGTTCAGGAACGCTACCGACAACTTGCGAAATCATAAGTGTCGCTTGCCAAAATTTTTGACAATTTGACACATTTATGTAATATAAAATATTACTCTTAAAGCCCTAATAAGGGTTTTATTATTTTAGGCTCAAAATAGCCTTTACTGCACTGGCGATCGCAAAAAATGCTTTTTCGATTTCTTCTTTAGTTGTAAATTTCCCAATCCCAATTCTTAACGCTCCCTCAATTATATTTTCCGCAAGATTTATCGCTTGCAGAAGGAGAACAACATTTAATTATACGTCTGCTCAATTGCCGTATTGGGGAAATTAATGAATCACTAATCGAGCGAATTAAAGGATTATCGATTGAACAATTAGAAACTCTAGGAGAAGCAATATTAGACTTTTCTAATATTGCTGATTTAGAAGCTTGGTTAAACCAACAACAAGGATAATCAATCATCAGCCGTTTTTTAGGTTGGGTGGAGCGTAGCGTAACTCAACCTACTAGCTCAAATTTCATCTACGAATGCTTTCACGGAACTTTGAGACTAAATCTTTTGGTTTTTCACCTGACATAACCAAACTTGCCAACAAGCTTAAATCCAAATCTGGTAAAAGTTCACTTTTAGTTATTTGCTCATACCTATTACCACGCAGATAATATAATAAAAATTGATTATTCTGCCAAAACCAAACTTCCGGTACACCTAAGCCTTGATAAATTAATAAATCATCTATTCCTCCACTGGTTACAACTATTTCAATTGCCAGATCGGGAACAGGTTTTTCAGAATTAAAACAATAACATTCATCTGGTTCTATACCTCTAGCTGCTGCTTCTCTTCTAAAAGTAGTTGAACCTAAAGGATAAAAATCAATACCTTTTTCTAAAAAATAGATTTCCAACAGTAAAGCAATGATCTTTTTATCGACCTCATGGCGACGGCTAGGTGACATTATTTCTAAAGTACCTTCTAAATATTTAAAACGATAATGAGAAGTATTTTCACAACTTTTTAATAGTGTCTCATATATATTCCAGTTAATCCCATTCATGAGTAAAATTTGGTCAGAATCAATGTTTTTTAAAGCGGGTTGACTGGTTAATTCTTCCCATTTGCTCAATTTTGCTAGTAAACCTAACATTGTCACTGCTCCAAAATTGTGTGGATATATTTCGTAATTTTGAGAGGTTCAGATCCCCGACTTCTCTAAGAAGTCGGGGATCTTGTATTCTTCTTTTTTCTGTAATGCTTCTTTTAACCGAAATTTTTTCCCTTGATATTTTCATCAGTTAGCTTTTCTTCAATTTTAGTAACCGTCTCTGGCAAATCAGAAATTAAAATCCGTTCACTCAACTTTGCCAAAATCGCTTGTCATAACTGCTACTCGTCAGGTAATTCAGCCAGAATTTTGTCAACAATCTGTTCAACCTGCGATTCTCTCCCATAGATATTCTGGAGGATGCTCGTTCAATTTGTCCTTTCATTTCCTTGCAGAAGTTTTAGGACATGATGCACTCCAGTAGATCGCCAATGGGCTGAATTCCCTTACACAATCGACAACTCAAATTTTTATGTATACTTAAAGCCAGCAGCGGGATTTGAACTCGCGACCTTCCGATTACAAGTCGGATGCACTACCACTGTGCTATGCTGGCAATTTTACTTGATTATCTAAGTAGCAACCACAATTTCTTATTGTACCATAATCAATTTATTTGTCTAGCTGTAATTGCTAAAAAATATCTCCCTGTTGCTCAATTAGACTAAAAGACCAGAGATTTTGGCAATATCACGGGTTTTGTGTGCCTAGATGGTTGAGTTGGCGTTGCAATTGTAGTGATTGCAATCACTGATAAAGTTGATAAATTAATATCCATACCAAAAGCTAACTCAAATCCTGGGCTGAACGCAAAAATATCTCGTCAGTTCCAAAACTGGATTTTCCTAGCACAGCTGAATAAAGGGACAGAAATATATAATTATTTTTTACAGATTATAAGCATGGCAGCATTGCTCGGACGAGATTTATTAAGTCTAGCGGACATCAGTCCTACTGAACTTCAAGAACTCCTACAATTGGCAACTCAACTTAAATCACAACAACTGAAGTTGCAGTGTAATAAGGTTTTAGGGTTGTTGTTCTCCAAAGCTTCAACTCGCACACGGGTAAGTTTCACTGTGGCGATGTACCAACTGGGTGGACAGGTAATTGATCTCAATCCTAATGTCACTCAAGTTAGTCGCGGGGAACCTTTACAGGATACGGCGCGGGTGTTAGACAGATACCTGGATATTTTGGCAATTCGCACTTTTGCACAGCAGGATTTAGAAACTTTTGCTCAATATGCCAAGATTCCGGTAATTAATGCGCTTACCGATGCAGAACATCCTTGTCAGGTATTAGCTGATTTATTGACGATTCAAGAAAGCTTTAACACCCTTGCTGGGTTAACTTTAACCTACGTGGGTGATGGCAATAATATGGCTAATTCTCTGATGTTGGGCTGTGCTTTGGTGGGGATGAATGTCAGAATTGCTACTCCTAGCGGATATGAGCCAGATTCTCAGATTGTAGAACAAGCAAGAGCGATCGCTAATAACAAAACGGAAGTCCTTGTCACTCACGATCCCGAATTAGCAGCTAAGGGTTCTACTGTACTTTATACTGATGTTTGGGCAAGTATGGGGCAAGAATCTGAAGCCGATAATCGGATGCCAATTTTCCAGCCTTACCAAATTTCGGAACAGCTATTGAGTCTTGCTGATCCAGAGGCAATTGTTTTACACTGCTTACCAGCCCATCGTGGTGAAGAAATTACTGAGGCAGTTATTGAAGGTTCTCAATCAAAAGTTTGGGAACAGGCAGAAAATCGCTTACACGCTCAAAAAGCTTTGCTTGCCAGTCTCTTAGGGGCAGAGTAAGGGAATAGGGCACAAGAGATAGGGTATAGTTTTCTTCCTTGTAACCTGTACCCTGTTATATTCTTATTTGTCAAAAGGCAAAAGAGAAGAAAATAATTTTGCTTTTGCCTTTCATATTTTTACTTTTCTCTTGTTATGGGGAGTTTTTTGTAGTACTAATGTTCTAGAGACATTAATAATTACTTCCCACAAATTTATGGAACGTCTAACGGAAGCTCAACAAGAACTTTACGAATGGTTAGCAGAATACATCAGAACGCACCAGCATTCGCCTTCTATTCGGCAAATGATGCAAGCGATGAACTTGAAGTCACCAGCACCAATTCAAAGTCGTTTAGAGCATTTACGCACTAAGGGATATATAGAATGGACTGAAGGACAAGCGCGAACAATTCGGATTTTGCGTCCTGTTAAGCAAGGTGTACCAATTTTGGGCACGATCGCTGCTGGTGGTTTAATAGAACCGTTTACTGATGCTGTAGATCATTTAGACTTTTCTAATTTCGATTTACCTCCCCAAACTTACGCTTTGCGGGTAGCTGGCGATAGCATGATTGAAGATTTAATTACTGATGGTGATGTGGTATTTCTGCGTCCAGTAGCAGAACCAAATCATTTGAAAAATGGTACTATCGTCGCCGCCAGAGTTGATGGATTTGGTACAACATTAAAACGTTTTTATCGCCAAGGCGATCGCGTCACCCTCAAACCAGCAAATCCTAAGTACAATCCCATCGAAGTCAGTGCTATGCAAGTACAGGTGCAAGGTTCACTCATTGGTGTTTGGCGTGGTTACAACTGAATTGGGGAATGGGGAATGGGGAATGGGAAACATAAGTACCAATGACCAATGACCAATGACCAATGACTAAATGAATATGTACCTGACGAAAAATCCAGTGCAGCAACTGCCCACTTTCCGGTTGAAATTACCGTTTGCAAGGGAAAGTAAGGGCAGTTATTACACTCCGCAACCATTACCAGGATGCCCAAGAATGCCTGTGTCTCTGCAATTGCGACAATATCAGCGTCAAGCGATCGCTAGCTGGTTTACTAACAATGGTAGAGGCACGCTGAAAATGGCTACTGGTAGTGGTAAGACGATTACCGCACTAGCGATCGCTTGCGAATTATATCAGCAGATTAATTTACAAGTTCTGGTGGTGGTGTGTCCCTATCGCCATCTCGTTACCCAATGGGCGCGAGAATGTGAAAAATTTAATTTGCAACCCATTTTAGCCTTTGAGAATTTACGCACTTGGCAAAGTCAACTTTCGACGCAAATTTATAATCTGCGTTCTGGTTCTCAACGGTTTGTCACGGTAATTACTACGAACTCCACTTTAATTGGAGATGGTTTTCAGTCTCAATTCAAATATTTTCCCGCCAAAACTTTAATTATTGGGGATGAAGCGCATAATTTAGGCGCACCTAAGTTAGAAGAAAGTTTACCGCGCAGTGTGGGTTTGAGACTGGCTTTATCTGCCACACCGGAGAGATATTTTGATGATTTTGGGACGCAATCTCTATTTGATTATTTTGGCCCAGTTTTGCAACCGGAGTTTACTTTGAGGGATGCGATCGCTCAAGGTGCTTTAGTACATTATTTGTATTATCCGGTGCTGGTGGAGTTAACTGAAGCAGAGAGTATTGCCTATTTAAAGTTAACTAAAAGAATTGGGCGATCGCTACTTTACCGAGATAGAGAAAATGGACAAGCAGGAAGTTTTGAAGACAATGAAGATTTAAAACCCTTGTTGATGCAAAGGGCAAGATTAATTGGTACGGCGGAAAATAAATTAAATGCTTTGCGAGATTTAATGATTACTCGCCGCGAAACGACTCACACACTTTTTTACTGTAGTGATGGTTCTCAAGATGCGGGACAACGTTCATCTCTACGCCAAGTTAAAGCTGTTGCTAAAATTCTGGGCGTGGATTTGGGATACAAGGTAAGCACCTATACAGCCCAAACAACTTTACAAGAACGAGAAATATTGCGCCATCAATTTGAAAGTGGAGAGTTGCAAGGTTTAGTCGCAATTCGCTGTTTAGATGAAGGTGTCGATATTCCAGCAATTCAAACTGCGGTAATTTTATCAAGTTCTGGTAATCCTCGCCAATTTATTCAACGACGGGGGCGAGTTTTACGTCCTCATCCGGCTAAAGAACGCGCCACTATATTTGACATGATTGTTTTACCACCAGACTTAGATAGAGAAACTATAGAAGTTGAGCGCAATCTGTTAAAAAAGGAATTGCGCCGCTTTGTGGAGTTTGCTGATTTAGCTGATAACGCAGGAGAAGCAAGAATGAAGTTACTTGATTTACAAAAGCGATATGGTTTATTAGATATTTGATGATGAACTATATAGTTGTATTATTTTGTAAAATTTTTCGAGTTTTGAAAAAACAAGCATTAAGTATGAAATAATAAAATTATGAGTTTGATAATAATGGGATGTAAGTAGTTTTAAAATTTTTATTTACATCCCATTATTATCTAGATTTTAATATTAAAAATAACAGAAGACAATTCAATAATAAAGTCTTTTTTCAACGAAAAGTATAAATTTAAAAAAATAGTTTTTACAAAATTAAAGATAACGCTAACAGTGGCTTTACGGAGGTAAATGCAGTACTAGAGAAAGTTAAAATATAGAAAAACTATATTTCCAAACCGAAGATGTCACAAGATGCGAATATCGATGATGTGCAAGAGCCAATAAACAGCGCTCCGCCGGAAGTACAACGAATTATTGAGCGGGTATGGAAGCTAGAAAAAGGCAGGCTAGATAAGAAAAGTAATGGCCCTATTAATGAGGATATTTTGAAAATTATTAAGGAAGAGGTGCGATGAAGCTGACTTCAATTAAGCTATGCAACTTTCGCTCCTTTTATGGTACGACACCAGAGATGCTTCTGGCTGCTGGAGATATTCAGAATACGACAATTATTCATGGCAATAATGGTTCTGGTAAAACCAGTTTACTAAATGCCTTTACGTGGGTATTGTATGATAAATTTAGTGCGGCGTTTGCATCGATAGAACAGTTAGTTAATAAGCGTGCGATCGCAGAGGCTCAAAAAGGTCAAGCTGTAGAATGTTGGGTAGAGATTGGCTGGGAACATGAAGGTAAACGCTATCGAGTTAAACGCGCCTGTCGGGGTTATAAAAACGAAGGTGATTTTGACGCTAGCAAAACTCAATTAACCATGTGGGTTGGTGCAGATGATGGTAAATGGAATATACCAACTCAGCAACCAGACGATATAATTAATCAAATTTTACCCGCTACTTTACATCAATATTTTTTCTTTGACGGCGAACGAATTGAAGGAATAGTCCGTTCTGATAAAAAAGCTGAAATTGCTGAAGCTACAAAAATTTTCTTGGGTGTGGAAGTAATCAACCGTTCCATAAAACATTTGGGAGATGCCAAAAAAACTCTAGAAAATGAGTTGAAAGCTATTGGTGATTCTGAAATTAAACAACTGTTGCGACAGCAAGAAAAGATAGAACGAGAGCGTGAACGCATTACCAAACGACAAACTGAAATTAAAGAAGAGTTAGAATATCAACAAACTTTTAAAAAAGAGACAAGTAATCGTTTACGAGAATTAAGTGCTGCTAAAGAATTGCAAGAAAGATGGCAGGATTTAGAATCGCAGAAGACGGCGAATCAAGAAGAATATAAAAAAACGAAGCAAGCGCTGAAGAAAGTTATCTCCGCGCGGGGTTATACAGTTTTACTCTCAGAAACTACATCCCAGTTTCGAGGAATTATTAATGATTTGAAGCAGCGCGGCGAGTTAACATCAGGAATTTCACGAGAATTTGTGAATGATTTACTCAATTCTCAGCGCTGTATTTGTGGCGCAGAATTACATGAGGGTAATCATTCTCATACTCATGTGACTACTTGGTTAAATAAAGCCGGTTCCTCGGCGGTGGAAGAAACTGCAATTCGGATGATAGCTCAAGTAGATGAAATTGATAAGCAAGCTATAGGATTTTGGGAAGAAGTTGATAGAGAACAAAGTAGAATTAATCAGTTAAGGCAAAGTATATCTCAAATTGAAGGTGATTTAGATAATATTCAAGAACGGTTGCGAAAAGATGCTAATGAAGAAATTAGCAGTTTACAAAAACGGTTAGATGAAATTGAAAGTAAAATTGATGAATTGAATCGAGAACAAGGTGCAAATCAGCAGCAAATTGCTCAACTTACAACTGAGATTGAAGGTTTGAACAAACAAATTGCCAAGCAAAAGCTGAATGAAGACAAGCAAACTTTAGCACAGCGACGAATTAACGCCACTCAAGATGCAATTGAACGGTTAACGGAAGTTAGAAATCGTCAAGAGCAACAATTTCGCCTGCAACTAGAAAAGCGAGTACAAGAGATATTTATGGAGATTTCTGTAACTCCATACATTCCTAAAATTAGTGAAAAATATGAACTAACATTAGTAGAAAATACTACAGGGATAGAAGCACCCGTTGCAGCATCTACGGGCGAAAATCAAATTCTCAGTTTATCCTTTATTGCCAGCATCATTGACAAAGTAAGGGAATGGAGTGAGAAACGAAAAATGATGATGATTCCTGATAGTAGCACTTTCCCAATTGTCATGGATTCCCCCTTCGGTAGTTTGGATGAGAATTCGCGGCGACACATTGCGAAGACAATTCCCCAATTAGCGAATCAGTTGATAGTTTTAGTTACTAAAACTCAATGGCGGGGTGAAGTTGAAGCAGAGATAACAAACAGAATTGGGAGAGAATATGTGCTTACGTATTATTCTTCTAAGCCAGATTGCGAACAAGATTATATTGAGTTGGGTGGAGAAAGATATCCTTTGGTGAAACAAAGTCCGAATGAGTTTGAGTATACTGAAATTATCGCGGTTGAACGTAATGTTTAAAGGATAAAGTTATGGTTGCGAGTCCAGACGGAAAGTATATGACTCCACAGGAATACTTAAAATGGGAAGAACACCAAGAGATTAAATACGAATATATCAATGGTGAAGTCTTCGCTATGACTGGAGGCACTATTCCCCATAATGATATAGCTTTCAACTTGGCTTCGGCATTAAAAAGCCACCTTCGAGGGGGTGCGTGTCGTGTCAACATAGCAGATGCAAAAGTAGGTGTATCAGAGAAAGGGTCTTTTCACTACCCGGATGTTGTGGTGAGTTGTCATCCAAGAGATAAACAAGCTATTAAATTTATACAGTATCCTTGTTTAATTATTGAGGTTCTTTCCCCTAGTACAGAAGCTTACGATAGAGGTCGTAAATTTATTCAGTATCGGCGTATTCAGACTTTACAAGAATATGTTCTCGTTGATGCTGAAAAAATCAGTTTAGATTGCTTTCGTATAAATGATAAAGGAATTTGGGAATTACATCCTTATGAAGAAGGGGATGAGGTTAATTTAACTAGCGTTGATTTTCGCTTTCCTATTTCTTTGGTTTATGAGGATGTTGCAATATAAGTTTTGAAGAAACGAACCGCCAAGGCGCAGAGAATGCAGACGGAAGAGAAGATTCTTAAATTCAGATTATCGTTAACTAATGATTACGGCGACAAGGCTGAGAAAGATATGGCTAGTAAAGGCTGTGATTATTTTGCAGATGGTACGTTGGTAGTTTGGGATGTAGATGTACTCAAAGAGGAAGTTATTAGAGTATATCGTGCTAGTAATCCTGAAGAACCGCACGTGTATCATCCATCGTGGTGAGGTCGCCGAAGCTGAACCGGCAGTACCAGGATGGACTATGTTACTGGATAATTTGTTTGTTTAAGCGATCGCCCACATACCAGTATAAAATAATGCGCTAATAATTACTATCACTTCCAACTTTCGGTTAAAATAGCAACAATGTAGATATTAAAACAATGGCGGAAACTGGCAGAATTAGGGTTGCTAAAGATAAGGCTGAGTTGGTGAAAGATTTAACATCTTCAGATGGTGGAACAGGCCCTTTTAATACTTTTGCTGATGTGATTGTGTTTGCAGCAGCTTTGGGTGCAAAGCATAAAAGGCGTGTGGCTTTGGGAGAGATTTCTAAAAGGGAACCATCGCCAATCAGGATAGAGTATTTTGCCTCAATGGGAAATGATATTTTAATAAAATTATTAGCAATTAATGAAACTAAAGATATTAAAACACTATCTCTTAATGAAGAAGAATATGAAAGACAACGTAATCATATATTTGAAGAGTACGCTAATGGTGGATTGGAAATATTACAAAATGAGTTGCGTGGGTCAGTAGATTATGCAGAGCGAATTTTATTGTTTCTTAGTTATGAGCGAATGAACGAAGAGAAACAAGACGAGGAATTTGATCTGACCAAATTCCTCTCTTGAATTAGGGCATCCTCAAGAAGAAGGATTTTCTATCCAACCTAGTCTAGATTTTATCGTCTTAACTGCCTCGGTTACTGCATTTGCACCAGTAGAGAGTTTATAACGCTTATCTGGATTTTTTGGGTTAGGGTCTATCCTAATCAAATTATTCTCCCAAATTGGATTATCTCTTGTCCAACCTATCTGTGCAAGTTGGGAAACTTTCCCTTCATCAAAATAATTGCTGTCTTTATTGTAAGTAAAGTATAGCAATCGACTCAAAACTTCTAGACCAACACTTACTCCCAGTAGAGATTCATCCTTAAATTTTCTGATCTCAGCAACAGTCAAATCATCTGCTTTTGTTTCAGCAATATATCTTGTATTACTGCATTCAAAGAAAAATTTATTGAGACAATTAGCTAGAGCATTAGATGAAATCTCTACATCATAGTCTTGAAGTTCAGAATCAGGATTTTTTGTAAAAGCACAACTTACAGCCCTGGCTATGAAGTTATTTGTGTAAATAAATTTATCTTTTAGACGTGGAGCATCGTGAATTTTATCTGTTTTTTTATAAAATATGTGTACTTCTTCGACCAGCTTTTTAGTAATACCAACACGACCTTCAAATACCCCATATGATAACAGCAATGCTTGATCTAGTTTTCTCGTTTGAGCCATATCTCGAAAATCTTTTTTACACTGATTAAGGTCTTCTTCTAAAACCAGTGTAATTGGGAAATCATCATCACTAATTAAGTAACTTGCATCGCCTTCTATCAACTTCTGAATAGCGCTCTTACGATGTTGTCCATCTGTAATGTCTAACTTAACTCCACGAGGAATGACAACTATACAAATACCCCTACCCAATTCGAGAATTGTTATTTTCTCTAGGGGTACATTTGCCGTCAGTGTTCCCAGAATCCAAGGTTTTTCTTTTTGGGCTTGCTCAATAATATAGTTTTTTATTTCCTCAGCATGACCTGGTACTTCTGGGCGTTGTTTACCTGAATCAGGATCATTTCCATGAGCGGGTTTTATTACCAAAAGAGCGGGAAAGTCCCTAGCAGGTATATTGATTTGCAACATTTTCCGCTTTCCCTGGCGAAAAATCAGCCCTGGATAGCAGGAATCTCGATAATGGTCTTCAAATAATTGTGCAATCAAGGTACTAAACTTAGCTTTAATCTCTGGCGAAACACTATTGTTGCTATCCTCGTTTGTTTGAGCCATATAAATATTTATACCAATTGGCAGATGTTAAGAAACATGATATGCAACCATTCTGAACTGTAGCATCGGTATAAACCACACCGAAAAATCCATACCTAGCTTTGTTAGTTCAAAATATGTGGTAGTCCTACCTCCTTGGGTTCAACAAACTCGCCATCAAAACTTATAGTTTTACCTTCCACAGTCCTAGCATCCGCCAAAGCTTTACGCAGTTCAGCACGTTCCATCTGTTCCTGAATTCCACCAAGGATATAAACCAATAACTTCGCCGCTAAATCTCGTCCAGCAACCTGTACACGCTTTTTATTTGGGTCATATAAAACCCCATACCAGAGAGATTGGGGATATTCCATACCACTAAAACCACCTTGCTGGTCAAACTTCCGCAGTTTCTTAAAAATATCTGCGAGGGAAAAACCTTTTTTAAAAACCAAAATTCCCAAAGCTTGCGCTAATGCAACTTGAGCAACTGGACGGAAAAGCATATTTCCTTCACCTCCATCTTTCTCAAAGCTGAAGCGCCGTAAAGCTGGTGTATCCTCGTGTTCTAAAATTTTATAACTAGAAAGACTAGCCAAAGAATCAAATAGCTTTTTAAATTCCTCAATTCCCTGCTCAATTTCTTCATCCTCTGGACGCATGGGAATTAGACCTTTCTCCAAGGGTTTCCAGTGAGGAAACTTATGAACTAAATATCGCTCAGACATATCTTGGAGAGCTTGCAAAGTCGTCAAAACTGTAGAATTGGAAGCGACTGTTGCACTATTCCAATTAACACGAGGATTGCGCTCTTGTCGTTGTTCTAATAGTGGATGTGTAACTGCAATTTTTCTAGCAACGATCGCAAAACCATCATCTTCATTCAACTGTGTTAGCTGACCTTTAGTTAACGGTGCAGCCATCAGGTTAACATGAACAAAAATCGATCTCACCCTCCGCCTCGCCTCAGTGCGAGTTTCCCCAGCCGCTACCGCACAGATGAACTCAATACCAATTTTTTCCTTGGGTAAATTTTGCAAGTAAGCAAGGTCTACTTGGTACTTTTCTATCAAATCATTGACTGTTATAAAACTGTCATCAGCACCTTTATCTTTTTTATAGCGCTGGAGTTTGCGAGTTTTAATTAACTCCATCAACCCCTGTACACCCATTAATCGGTGTTGACCATCTAACGCATAAATAGTTACATCATCTTCAGAAATATTTAGCAGACCTACCTTACTGTCTTTATCTAGGGGGATGAAATCAGTCGTAGACTTTGTGGCGCGTCCTTCACTATCCCACTCAGCAGCTTTGGGATTATCTACCCACGGTTGATTAATTACTACCAACACTGGCGGAAACTTATGGTTGTGTCTAGCCGCTAAATATTGCACTAGGGGCGCTTGACGTGACCAATCAAGGGGACGCTGCTGAATTTCATCAATGCTATCTGCGTCAATCTCAACATTATCAGTTTCAGGATTATACTTTTTTTGAAATAGAGGTAAGCCAGAGGCGAAGTGAACCCGACCTGCAAACCATTCCAGTGTAACAGAGCTAACATAAGCCTCAGTACCACCCATCTCGGTTTTTTGCACGAGAATCTGATCTTTTCTCCCTAAAAACTTCTCCAGGAGTAAAGATAGTACCTGTTTTTCCTTGTTTTCCCGTTCCAGATATTCTCTAGCGATGTCAGCAGTTGAGTCAGAGTCTTTCATGTTGTTAATTTTTAAAAACTAGAGAATATAAAGCAGTTTACATTGTCTAGAGTATTAGGTAAGAATATTTGTTTTTTAAAAATTCTTAAAAAATGCTATTCTAAAAAGCTGATCGTCAAACAACTAATAACTGCAACTTTCAGTTATTGCGGTTATATATAATACAGGTAAAATTTTAAAAAAGTCCGCCTACGCGGGCTTTGTTTGTGTGCCAGTAAATTTCGTTCTGAAGGGCGTTTAGTTGTTCGTTTATATAAAAAAATACTTGTCTAGATAGGAGGAGAGAAATGGCTACAGCACAACAACCAGAGAATAGAGGTCAGGAAATACGTACTGTAGCAGATTTAGTGGAAGATATCCAAGCTCTCACCACTGAAATTCAAGAGTTGTACTGTTTAGATGAAATACCTTGGGTTGTGGGTTACTCAGGTGGTAAAGATAGTTCATGTGTACTACAGTTGGTTTGGAATGCGATCGCAGCCCTACCACCTGAAAAGCGAACTAAAACGATATATGTAATTACTACAGACACACTGGTAGAAAATCCTATTGTTGCTGCTTGGGTACGCAATTCTCTAAAACAGATGAAATCTGAAGCCCAAGCGCAAGGATTACCATTTGAACCCCATTTGCTACAACCAGATTTTAAAGAAACATTCTGGGTAGGTTTGATTGGGAAAGGTTATCCAGCACCCAGAGGAAAATTTCGTTGGTGTACAGAACGCCTCAAAATTAATCCCTCTAACCGCTTCATTCGTGATGTGATCCGAGCGAGTGGAGAAGCGATCGTTGTGCTGGGTACTCGCAAAGCTGAAAGCACAAAACGTGCTAGCCGAATGAAGAAATTGGAAGCTCAACGAGTCCGCGATCGCCTCAGTCCCAATATGAATTTGCCGAATTCTTTGGTTTATAGCCCTATTGAAGACTGGCAAAATGATGAAGTCTGGATTTATCTTATGCAGTGGGAAAACCCTTGGGGGTACAGCAATAAAGATTTATTCTCCATGTATAGAGGTGCTTCTGCTGATAATGAATGTCCTTTAGTTGTCGATACATCTACTCCTAGTTGTGGTAGCTCGCGTTTTGGTTGCTGGGTTTGTACGCTGGTTAGTCAAGATAAATCGCTGGCGGCGATGATTCAAAATGACGAAGAGAAAGAGTGGATGCAACCTTTACTTGATTTCCGTAAAGAATTGGATGCTGAAGAAACCCGTGATAAAAGAGATTTCCGACGTAGAAATGGTGGTGTCCAACTTTATGAACGTAACTTAGAAGATGGGATATCTATTGAACACATTCCTGGCCCGTTTATTAAAGAAGCGCGGGAGGATTGGCTAAGAAAGTTACTTACCGTTGAAAAACAAATTCGTCAAACAGCGCCAGAAAATATGCGCGATATCACTCTAATTACTCTAGAAGAAATGAGCGAAATTCGTCGCATTTGGCTAGAAGAAAGACACGAATTTGATGATAGTTTACCCCGAATTTACCAAGAAGTGACTGGTGAAGAATTTCAAGATCCCCGTCCTGGTGCTGACTATAGCCTGTTAGGTTTAGATGAATGGGCAGTACTAGAAGAAATCTGTGAAGGCGATATTATGCACCTGGAACTTATGGCAAAGCTATTAGACACAGAATACCAATATCGCAAAAAAGCTCGTCGCACGGGAATATACAACACTCTAGAAAAATGTTTTGATACGAGTTCGCGTTCCCAAAAAGATGCAATTGATCATGCTCATTTAAAACGTGATTTGAGAGAAGCAATTACTGATGGTGACATTATAAAATTTAAGGAAAAATTTAAGCAGCTAACTTTGGGAGATGTTGATATAAAAGATGAAGTTAGAGATGAAATTATAGCTATACCAGATAAAGTTAATATAAACGCAAATCTAAGCGCAAATGACCAAATATCAACAATATCTCCTACAGAACCTGATGTAATATCTCAAAATTGGGCAAATATCAAATTTAAAGGTAAAAAGCATTAATAGTAACGCAAGAATACGCAAAGTTTAAAAGTGTATTCTTGCACTTAAAATATTCAGATAATTATGATATTTCTTGAACTCGTATTACAAAACTTTGGCCCCTACAGAGGGAAACAGGTAATTAATCTTAACCCAAAAACTGATAAAGAAAACTCGCGTCCAATTATCCTATTAGGTGGTATGAATGGTGGCGGAAAAACTACCCTTATGGATGCCATTCGTCTTGCTCTTTATGGCCCCCGTGCCCAATGTTCTACCCGTGGTAATTTAAGTTATAGTGATTTTCTCAATCAATGTGTTAACAACAAAATAGATCCAGTTGCAGACACCCGAATTGAATTACTTTTTGAACATATTGAAAACGATAAACCAATAAAATACCGTGTTGTCCGTAGTTGGACAAAAAATCCTAAAGATGGTAAGGATACATTAGGTATTTTAGGTGACAGTGATACATGGCCTGATGCTTTAGTTAATATTTGGGATGAGTATATTGAAAATCTTCTGCCATTAGGGATTTCTAACTTATTTCTCTTTGATGGTGAACAAGTTAAAGAACTCGCAGAACAAGAAACACCACCACCAGTTGTAGTAGATGCAATTCGTGGACTTTTAGGCCTAGAATTAGCAGATCGTTTAGCAGTTGATTTAGATATTTTAGTTAACCGTAAACTTAAAGAAGTTGGTAATAGTAAAGATTTAGCAAACTTAGAGGAAATTGAAACTAGGTTAACCCAACAGCAAGAAGATTATCAAACAACAGAAGAGAAAGTAGAAAATCTCAAAAATCAGGTAGAAGAATTAGAACAAAAGCAGCAAGAAGCCTTTGATAAATTCATTTCTGAAGGTGGGAAGATTGCAGCAGAACGCAATCAACTAGAACTACAACAAAATACAAAAACTACGGAAATTGAACAAGTACGTCAGTCAATGTGTGAATTGGCGGCTGATGTTTTACCTCTAGCATTAATTCCCAATTTGCTTAATCAGGCGCAGACACAGGGCGAAAAAGAATTTCGCCATCAACAGGTACAAATCTCCAAAGATTTGTTACTTGAACGAGATCAGCGTTTACTCACCTGGCTAAATCAAGTAGAAATTTCTCCGATACAAGTTGAAAAAATTCAATCATTTTTAATCGAAGATGTAGATAATTTATATGCAAAGGCTCTCCAGACAGAAGTACCTTGGTTGTTAGCTGATGATGAAACTTTAAGTCAGCTAGATAATCTTATATATCACTTACAAAATTCTAAACTTTCTGCAAAAGAAAAATTAGCTATTCTCAAAAATAAAGAAGAAGAAATTCATACTCTAGAAAGGCAAGTGCAAACAGCAGCAGCACCAGAAGATTATACAAAGCTGCGTCAAGCACTAGAAGCGGCACAAAATCAAGTGGTTGAAGCTAAAGCAAATTACGAAACAATCCGCCGCCGTTTAGCTGAATTAGAAACTATTATTGCCAAGTCAAAAAGAGAATTAAGTGATTATACTGTAGAAAATATTAAACATAAAAATAGCGAACATATTATTACGTCAGCAGCGAAAGTTCAAAACACACTTAAGATTTTTCGTGAAAAATTAACTCTGCGGAAACTCAATAAATTAGAGGAGGAAGTTAAAAATTGCTTCCTTTATCTTCTCCATAAATCAGACTTAGTGCATCGCATCACCATTGATACTAAGACTTTTAGCCTTTTGCTTTATGATTTAAATGGTAAAACTGTCCCGAAACATCGTCTCTCGGCTGGTGAAAAACAACTACTTGCGATCGCCTTCCTCTGGGGTTTAGCCAAAGTCTCTGGACTCCGCTTACCAGTAGCTATAGATACACCATTAGGTAGGCTCGACTCCTCCCATCGCCAAAACTTAGTGGATAAATACTTCCCCGCCGCCAGTCATCAAGTAATTCTGCTATCTACCGACACCGAGATTGGAAAGAAAGAAGTAGAAACACTGCGAGAGAAAGAAGCGATCGCCCGCGAATATCTCCTAAAATACGACTCCTCCACCCGCCAAACAACCATACAACCTGGCTATTTTTGGTAAATTCCCTTCTCTTCTCTCTGCTTCCTCTGTGCCTCTGCGGTTCGTTAATCAAAAACTTATGGAATCCCCAATCGAAAGAATAAAACTCTCCCAAACAGCCAAAGACCAACTTAGCAAACTTAAACGCAGCACCAAAATTGACCAATGGAATATCCTATGCCGTTGGGCGTTTTGCCGTTCCCTCGCAGAAGCAACCGCACCTTCTCCCGTCCCAATCCCCCAAGATAGCAACGTCGAAATGACTTGGCGCGTCTTTGGCGGCGAAATGTCTGATATTCTCCTCCTCGCCCTTAAGCAACGCTGTCACAATGACGGCTATCCCACCGATAAAGAAACCCTTGCTACTCAATTCCGCTTACATTTACATCGCGGTATTGGCTATTTAGCAGGCGATCCAAATATCAAGAAAATTGAAGATTTAATTGAACTGGCGGTTAAAAATTGAAAGGATATTAGTTGACTGTTAACTGTTCACCGTTAACTGACAACTAATATTATGCCTGAAGCGCTAGAAATTGAGCGTCATCGAGCTGCGATCGCTCGCATTGATATATCTCGCCCTGTACGATTGGCTATAGAAGGGTCAATCCTCAATCAAGACACCACTTTTTTTGACTACGGCTGCGGCTACGGTGGTGATGTCCAGCGAGTAAAAAACTTAGGCTACACCAGCGCAGGCTGGGACCCTTACTACTATCCTGATGTCCCACGCACCCCCGCCGATGTGGTCAATTTGGGTTACGTTCTCAATGTCATTGAAGACTCAGAAGAACGCCGTCAAAGCCTAATCCAAGCTTGGGAACTCACTGGGAAAGTTTTAATTGTCGCGGCTCAAATACTAATTAACGCTCCCAGCAAAACCCAACTTGCTTATAATGATGGCATTGTGACGCGCCGCAATACTTTTCAGAAATATTACGAACAAGAAGAACTCAAAACTTATATTGATGAAGTCTTAAATGTAGATGCAGTACCAATTGCACTAGGTGTTTACTTTGTTTTTCGAGATGATGCGGAAAAAGAAAGCTACAAAGCTATCCGCTTCTTTTCTGCGACTTCTACACCGCGAGTCCGTATCCCCATCAAGCGGTTTGAAGATTATCAAGAACAGCTGCAACCCTTAATGGCTTTCTTTACCAAACGCGGTAGACTACCCGTGAAAGGCGAATTGGAAAATGAACAAGAATTACTGAGCGAATTTGGTAATTTTCGCCGCGCCTTTGGTGTAATTTTGCAAGCTACTGATGAGGCTGAATGGGATGCGATCGCTTACCGTCGTTCTTTAGATATCCAAGTTTATCTCGCCCTGACCCACTTTGATAAACGCCCTGCATGGCAAAAGCTGGCTCCAGAAATGCGTCACGATATCAAAGCCTTTTTTAGTAGCTACGAGGAAGCGTGTCTTGTAGCCGATCAAAAGCTTTTCAGCTTAGGTAAATCTGGGGTAATTCAAACTGCGTGCGAAAAAAGTAAAATTGGTAAACATACACGTGGTGCTATTTACGTCCATGTTTCCGCATTAGCAGCACTTGACCCCGTACTACGAATTTGTGAAGGTTGCGCTAGCCGTACCATTGGGCGTATCGATGAAGCGACATTAATTAAATATCACACTGATAAGCCGCAAATATCCTATCTGTCTTACCCCGAATTCGATACTGATCCCCACCCGGCTTTAAAAGCCAGCATCGGTATTGATTTAAAAACCCTAGTCGTCACTCATCGAGACTATGCAACTAGGGAAAATCCGCCGATTTTGCACCGTAAGGAAACATTTGTTACCAGTAACTATCCACGCTACGAAGAATTTGCTAAACTCACCCAACAAGAACAGGAATTAGGGCTGCTTAACCAAAAAAGCGACATTGGTACGCGTGAAGGTTGGGAAAAATGCCTTGCCACACACAGAGTAGAAATCAGGGGGCATCAGGTTTATCCAATTCAAGAAAGTTAATAAAACGCTGACACTATAAGGTTATCCTGAATTTGTATTTAACCCAAGTAAATCTTGGTAGTTTGTCATGTTTGCAGGAAATCATATAGCAGCTATGGCAGATTTCAATACCCGATCGGGATTAATAAAGAACTGCTGCTGCTCCGATAATTCAAACCTTTATAGGTACTATTTACATGATATACTTTTGCATTTCCTCGTTGTATTTTATTGATATTTCCTCAAAAGAGGCAAAAAATTGAACCTATGAGGAAAATTAAATCGCTGCTGGGAGTTTTCGGTAGTCGCAAGATGGCGGCTTTATTATTTTTAGGTTTTTCATCGGGTTTACCATTATTGTTAATTGGTAATACTTTAAAGGCTTGGATGACCGTAGAGAAGGTAGATTTAGCCGCTATTGGTTGGTTTAGCCTTGCCAGTTTGCCTTATTCCTTAAAATTTTTGTGGTCGCCGTTGGTAGACAGGTTCACCTTACCAATTTTGGGACGACGACGGGGTTGGTTAATTTTGACGCAGATTGCTTTGATTGTAGCGATCGCATTCATGGCTTTCCAACAACCCAAACAAGCACTACAGCTACTAGCAATCAACGCCATAGTCATTGCCTTTATCAGTGCAACTCAAGATATTGCCGTTGATGCCTACCGTACCGACGTTTTAGAAAAGCTAGAAATGGGGGCTGGTGCAGCAGTTTTTATCTTAGGTTATCGAATTGCCCTGTTAGTCGCAGGTGCTTTAGCCTTGATACTTGCCGACAAACTACCTTGGTCATCAGTTTACTTGTTTATGGCAGGGACGATGGTAATTGGTATTTTTGCCACCTTGTTCGCACCGGAACCCAAGGAAATTAACCCTCCAGCTTCTCTCGTTGATGCTGTCATCTTGCCCTTTGGGGAATTTTTTCAGCGTCAAGGGATTATCAAAGCTATTCTCATGCTTGCATTCATTACCCTATACAAGCTAGGTGATGCTTTGTTGAGCAATATGACCACGCCTTTTTTGCTGCAAACAGGTTTTACCAAAACCGACATTGGGGCAATTCAAGTGGGGATGGGGTTAATTGCTACAATTGTCGGTGCTTTAGCAGGTGGTTCAATATTGAGTGCGATTGGCATCAATCGATCGCTTTGGGTTTTTGGTATTCTACAAGCAGTAAGTAATTTAGCTTACTTTTTTTTAGCATACATCGGTCAAAACTACCAAGCTATGGTACTTGCCATCAACGTAGAACAATTTTGTGGTGGATTGGGGACAGCAGCCTTTGTTGCCTTTTTGATGAGTCTTTGTAACCAGAGGTTTTCCGCAACCCAATATGCTTTATTATCCAGCTTAATGGCTGTCAGTCGGGATATTCTCGCAGCCCCTGGAGGCGCGATCGCTCAAAGTACTGGTTGGCCTGTATTTTTCTTAATTACCATCGCCGCCGCCGTACCAGGACTACTCCTATTACCAGTATTTGCCCCCTGGAACCCTCAGCCAGTGGCAGTATCCAGACCAGGACTTGAGGACGAAGAAGAGGATATATGGGGAATCAAGTAGTTATTGCTGTCGGTACATTCATCCTCTTACTTACTGGTTTATTACTTGGCTATGTTCTCTCGCAGTTAGTTCTAGGATATCTAGCATTTAACCTTTTAACTTTTTTTGGAACACTTAGCCTAATTTTAATTTTTGGGACACTTTATTACGTTTTATTTTGGCAGTTACGAAGAGATCAGTCCCGACCATCAACTATAAATCAAGGGATACCAAACCAAGTAGACGATGATGTATCTGATAGCTATCTAAAAAACAGACTGATCGCTAAATTATCTGGTGACACTGCCGCAGCCGAACGGTTAATTGAACAGGCAAAGGAAACTTATCCTGGGATGCCGGAAAATTGGTATTGCGAAAGAGTGCTTGATGACTTAGAGCGCAGCTAAGAGTGCTGCGGGAGAAGGGGGCAGGGGAGATGAGGGAGACAAGGGAGACAAGGGGACAAGGAGATAAACAAAACTCCTAACTCTTAACTCAGCACTTTTAACGCCCAATTCCCTATTCCCCATTTCCATATACAGAAAATTGCTAAAATAAAGAATACTTCATAAATCTTCAGCTAAGTTCTCATAAGAGTTCCTAGCCCACTTTGTAATTAAAATATGGCTATTTTTCGTCAATACATCGCTCCACTGCTTGTAGTTTTGGTATTTGTCTTTGCCCTAGTCGCAGTTAGTGCCCGTATATTTTTACCCTCCGATATGGCAGCACCAGCACCAATTGAAGAGGTTGGGGTAAGTTCTCAACCCACTCCTGCTAGTTTGCCACCAGCAGTACATACTAATTCGTAATTCGTAATGGGCTACGCTAACGTAATTCGTAATTGGTATAACTCACCTAGCTAACTCAATAAACGCCAGAAGTGTCTGAGCAACTACTACCGGGGTATATTATTCGCCGTGGCTCCTTGTTGGAGCGATCGCTACTGCTTAAGTTTATGCACCGAACTTATCAGGATCTGTTTCCCAATGAGGATTTTTCCCACCTAGAGCAAACAGTTAAGCAATACTTTTCTAGTGATACGCCCTTATGGTGGGTAGAAGATGAGAGGGAGCAGGGTGACAAGGGGACAAGGGGACAAGGGGACAAGGAGAACAATTATACTCAATTCCCAATTCCCAATTCCCAATTCCCCATTGCTTGCCTTTGGGTGGGCAATGCCATAGATCAAGTACATGGGAACCGTCATGCTCACATATTTATCCTCTACGTTGTGCCAGAACATCGGCGACGGGGTATTGGTACAGCCTTGATGCAATATGTAGAAAATTGGGCTATTCAAAGAGGCGATCGCCAAATCGGATTACAAGTGTTTCAATCAAACAAACCCGCATTAAATCTTTACAATCAGTTAGGTTATCAAACCCAATCCCTGTGGATGGTAAAATTCCTGAGTGCAGAAAAATAAAATAGAGGATAGCCGTAATATACTTTAGTGTTTGAGTATGTAGCGGTTCTCGTTTGGATAAAATTCAACGAGGGGAAAAGAAAGTGTATAATTACGCAACTTATAAAGTCTTAACTTATTGGCATGGGGGATCATATGTTGATCCCTTTTCGGGATTGAAATGAAATTATGTATGACGAAGACGATCTAAGCCTACTCGATATTGAGGAGGAACTAGAAAGCCCCCTAGATAAAATAGAGCCATTAACTGACGATTCAGTTGTGGTGAAGCCCGATCCTGAAGTGATGCTAGCCCTCCTAGAAAATCCCCAGCCCCAACAAAGAATGTTAGCGGCGCGTGCTTTTTGTGATATAGAAGATGCGCGTGCTACACCCCATCTGATTCGCCTGTTAGCTGATATTTGTCCCTTAGTCCGGGTAAGCGCATCTTATGCTCTCGGACGCAATCCCAGTTCAGAAGCAGTGGCTCCATTAATTGCTCAACTAAATAGTGATTGGAATGGCTACGTGCGTAAAGGCGTTGTTTGGGCTTTAGGAAACTGTCGCGATCGCCGTTCTTTACCGCCTCTAGCAGATGCCTTAAGAACTGACATTTCCGCAGTGCGTTTGTGGGCTGCTAGCGCCTTAGCACAAATGGCAGAGGTTGGTTATGAAGCAGTTATAGGGGCAATACCACCATTAATTGAAGCCTTAGTCAAAGATCCCGTGGCAGCAGTGCGGAGCAACAGTGCTTGGGCAATTGGTCAACTGTGCCGCGAACTACCTTCTAATGTAGTTTATGCCACAGCGATCGATGCTCTAATTCAAGCCTTTGCCGAGGATCAAGATTTGGGAGTCCGGGAAGACGCGAAAGCTTCACTGCTAGGAGTGGGTGATCCACGTGGCTTGCAGCTAATTGAAACCCTAGAACAAGAAGGATGGTTTTGATTTGGGCATTGGGCATTGGGTATGGGGCATTAATCACTTAAATCCCAACTCCTAATTCCTGTACAGACGCAATTAATCGCGTCTCTCTTAAACTCCTAACTCAGCACTCAGCACTCACTAACCTTCAGCTACAGGTTTGACCAAATTTAAGTCATAAGGACGCTCAGTATCATCTTCGCCCAAATATTCACCATTTTGAATTTCCAGAATAACTAGCGGTATGTGGCCAGGATTTTCTACCTTATGTAGGGTTGCTGCGGGAACATAAGTTGACTCGTTGCGATTCAGCAATATTTCCGCATCGCCACAAGTAACTTTGGCTACACCTGAAACTACAACCCAATGCTCATTACGGTGATAATGGATTTGTGGTTTAATGCCGTGTCTGGGCTTGATTTCAACACGGCTAATTCTATAGGTATCTCCCTCTTCGATCACCTCTACCTCACCCCAGTATCGTGTGCCTGAATGTGGAGGCAATTCGTTTATATTTGACTGAGTATTATTTTCGTTGGGAGTCATAATGAATTTCTCAACCAGATAAGTATTAGTATTTTTCTGTAATTTACCGTAAACGGCATAAACCTGGATAGGGAATTATTCATCCCCCTGTATACTGAATCCGATAAATCCGATTATTGGCTTCTTCTGTTAGTAGTAAACTGCCATCTGGCAGCACCAGTAAACCTACAGGTCGTCCCCAAGTGGTTGGTACAGAAGGATTTAATAAAAAGCCTGTGAGAAAATCTTCGTAATAGCCAAGCGATCGCCCCTTAGCATCGAAGGGAACAAATACAATTTTATAACCAGTACCGCGATCGCGGTTCCAAGAACCACGAAAAGCAGCAAAAGCGCCATTGCGGTATTTTTCTGGAAATGTCTTCCCATCATAAAACTGCAAACCCAATGCTGCTGAATGCGATTGGAATAGCACATCTGGCGTTTGGGTACGGGCTGCTAATTCGGGGCGTTTACTTTTGCCATCAGTTTTTTGACGCGGATCGAGGTTGTTTGGTGTTAGATAAGCATAAGGCCAGCCATAAAATGCCCCCTGTTTAACCCGTGTCAGATAATCTGGAACTAAATCATCACCGATTCCATCCCGTTCGTTAACAGTTGTATAAAGTTCCTTAGTTACAGGATTAAAATCTAAACCAACCGGGTTACGCAAGCCGGAAGCGAAAGTTTGCTGCTGGGAACCATCTAAATTCATCACCTGTATCGAAGCCCGTGGTAGGGGTTCTTCATCCACATTGGTTCCTGAACCAACTGAGACATATAATTTATTGCGATCGGGTGAGATAACGACATTGCGCGTCCAATGATTGTTATAACCTTGAGCGGGCAAGTCAGCAATTTTTTCCCCCTTACCCGTAATCTTATTTTGATCTTGAGTATAGGGAAAACGCACCACAGCATCTGTATTCCCCAGAAAAAAGGAATTAGCTGCAAAAGCCATACCAAAAGGTCTATTTAGTCCGTTGTCTGCACCAGCAAAGGTTTCTCGAACGTCGGCTACACCGTCACCGTTGCTGTCACGTAACAAACGAATGCGGTTTTGCCCGGTTTCAGTCACCAGAACATCACCACTGGGGGTTAAGGCTAGCCAACGTGGAGCATCTAAACCTTCGGCAAATACATTAACTGTAAAGCCTTCTGGTACGCGTAGCACCGGATTTTGCGGAATAGGCACAACTTCAGGCCTCTTGGAAGCACTTTCTGTTGCAAAGGGTGCTGGTAAATTCTTCAGATTGATACGGATAGGTGTAGGCGAAAGTGTTTCAGTACGGACAATATTTTTTGGCTGTGTAGGATTCTGTGTCCGTTGGGTAGAAGGTATTGATTCTTGTGGTATGGGATTATCTGAGGAAGCGCGAGTCTGGTTACACGCTGCTGTCAAGGTTAGTAACAAAACTGGCAGCAAGAAACGCGCAGAGACTTTCATGGCGGTAGACACTATGACACAATTTTCTTACTTTAGACTTGAGACTTAATAATTGTCACCAGTCTAAAGTCCGATTTTTCTTACTTAGCAAAACTATCAGAATAGGAAAATAATTCCCCATTCCCCATTCCCAATACCCAATATTTATACATAGAAGTATTTGTTAGTCAATAAAAAATTTTCAAACTCTGCTGCTGGTAATGGACGACTAAATAGAAAACCTTGCATAGAATTACAGTTTTGTTGGCGTAAAAAAGCAAGTTCTACTTCCGTCTCTACACCTTCAGCGATTACATTTAGATTGAGATTATGACCCATTTGAATTAATGCTTTAGTAATGGCTGATTTTTGTGGATCGTTAGCAACGTTGTGGATAAAATAACGGTCGATTTTTAATGTATTAATTGGTAAATTTTTCAGATAAATTAAAGAAGAGTAGCCTGTACCAAAATCATCTACTGAAATTTTTATACCTAAAGATTGTAATTTTTTCATAGTAGCGATCGCAGTATTTACGTCTTGCATAATCATACTTTCAGTCAGTTCTAGCTCTAAGTCATCTGGTTGCAAATTATTGCTATTTATAAAATTGACTATTTTTTTAATAAAATCTGGTTGGTTAAATTCAATTACTGAGATATTTACAGCAACAATCAAGGAATTAATTCCAGCATCACGCCAGATTTTTATTTGTTTACATACACTTTTTAATACCCATTTACCGATTGGGACAATTAAACCCGTAGACTCTGCTAACGGAATAAATTCTGTTGGGTAAACTATCCCCAATTCTGGACTTTGCCAACGCAATAAACTTTCAGCAGCTACTATTTTTCCAGAAGCAATATCGACTATTGGTTGATAATAAATTTCAAATTCTTGAAATTTATTTTGTTTAATAGCTCGGTGTAAGCTAATTTCTAACAACTGCATTTTGGGAGACAAGTTGTTAATTGTAGTCTGAGTAGATAAATATCTTTTTAAAGTAGCGTGCTTTTCCAGCCTATTTATGATGGCACTTAATAACTCAGCCCGACTAAATGGCTTAGTTATATAGTCATCTGCCCCCATATCCATACCTTGACGAAAGTCAGATTTGGCAGATTTGGCAGTGAGAAAAATGAAGGGAATTGTTGCCGTTGATGGATTTTGGCGTAACGCGCTTAGAACGCCATAACCATCAATTTCTGGCATCATCATATCACAGAGAATTAAGTCAGGAACTTCACAAATAGCCAAATGCACGCCGATCCTACCATTAGCGGCAGCAATAGTTTCAAAATCCTCCGCTTCTAGCAAATCTAAAATGTTTTCACGGACTGCTTCCTCGTCTTCTATTATTAAAATTTTAGGCATAAGTTACCTCAATTTATTTTTTATTATTTAATGAGATAATGACAGTAAGCTTTGCACCAAATCCCAGTGTACTTGTGACAAAGATTTTATGTTTGTAGATATCTATAACTTTTTTACAATTAATATTTCTAATTCAATAAAAATGGCTAGTACAAAAGCCAGAATATTTAACTTTTTTCCACACTTAGATAACCCGTGATAGCGAAAAAATTTTCGTTCATAAATTTACTACCAAAATCTTCTGAACTCTTGCAGATGTAAATTACTGCTGGTCTGGAGAAGAATAAATATTGCAGATGTTGAAAACTTTCAAGTAGCGTCCACCATATTTCCCAATATGAATGCTTAACTACATCTTGTGGTTGTAGCCTGCTAAAGTTGAGTGCAGTTTGGTTCGCTTTTAGCACGATGCCTTCTGTTATTAGCAATCCGATAAACTGGAAAGTGGCGTTGAAGATCGTGCGAAATCGTCTTTCACCCTCACGCAATGCTACTTCTGCTACATGGGAGGTACTATTCACAGAAACTCCAATGAGGTGATTCGATTTGTCGTATCTGTCAGTACTATAGCGCGTGCTAGTGACCATTTGTACTTGGGTAATTGTCTCTTAACGAGAATTTGATATTCTACCTCAAATGAACTAATACTGGTGTTAATACTTGTCGGGTTTTAGGGAAGATGAGAAGAGGAAAGGCAAAAGGGAAAGAAAAAACCTTTAACCTTTACCCTTTAACCTTTACCCCAAAGCCAGTTCTGAGGTTAAAAATGCTTAACTGAGCAGTATTGATACTGGTGTTACCTCTAGATTTTATATATCAAAAAATAGTTATCTCAAGCTGCTTATATTAAGTATTCTCCAATATTTTGGCCATAAAGAAATAGTAATATTTGGGATATAAACACAGCAAAAATTGTGTTAAGAATTACAAACTGGCTTATATCCTGGTAGTTGTGAATTGGGAAGCTACAAAGAAGAAACTTGTTCAATGATTCTCCCTTGTCCCTTTGATCTCTTGTCGGTTAAGGGGAAAAGGGGAAGGGGAAAAGGGAAATAAAAAACCTTTAACCCAAACCCAGTAACCTTTTCCCCAAACCAAATTCTGAGTTGAAAATGCAAAACCCGAGTAATATTGCCTACTCCCCTGCCTCTCAATGCTTTTCGGGGAAGGGGAAAAGCGAAAGGGTTTAAATTTACCTTTACCTCAAACCCAGTAAGCTTTCCCCAGACCAAAAGAGAGATTGTTGGGCTTATCCGAAAAGTATTGCCCTGCCTCTTGACTAGGGACGCATCTGCACCCGTCGTTCGCCGTAACGCAATAGCCTTTCTATAGTTACAAGCCGATTTTCCCAAACTTTGACTTGATAGGAATTCGACTTAATTTCTTGGCTCATCAATACTCGAAATTGAGACTGGAATCGAGTTAGAGAGGCTTTTGCCACTAGTAAATTACTAGGAGAAGGGGAAGCAGCAAGCTGATTTAAAGCACTGCGTAAAACTTCTGCCTGGTTGTTAAAATCTGATATTGTCTGGGCAGGTCTTTCTGGTGGGTCATTTTGGAAAACAAACTTCCATTCCCGTTGCAGTGCGGTGTAACGGATGGCGGCAGTTTGAAAAGGTTGGCGGTGGGGAATCGGTTCACTTGTCTTGGATTGAACTCTACCTTGGGTACTAATAAAAAGTTTTTGTAGCTCGTTATTAAAATTCTCTGCGGCAAAGAGTGCGTAACCACTAACTGGCAAGTCCCTTACCAACTGGAGTTGATCGAACGTCCCGATTGTTGGTAAAGAAAGTAAGCGAATTCCCGGTACTAACAATGTAGCTCCCAATTGTTTAGAGGCGATCCAGGGTTGGGCTAGTCGTTGGAAGCGAGAAGTATCTAGAGCATAAGTCATGGGAACGATTAAATCCACATCTCCCCGCCTTGCCCAAGTTTCCCAGTTTTGTTGAATTTTCTGAATCCGCTCTTGTTCTGGCAAAGGGAATACTGCAACCGACAAAATCAAATTCGGTCGTTTTTGTCGCAACTGCTCTGAAACTTTCGCAACAAAACTATCAACTTGCTCAGTGCGAAATGTTGTCCACTTTTGCCATAGTTCTAGTTGACTGGGAGAAATATTTATCGGATCTACGCCAGTAAGTTGCTGAAACTGCGCTCTTGCAGCTTTGCCATAGCCATAAATTCGACCTGCTGATGGATCTTGAAAGGGGTAGCGAATGTAGTCTAGCTGTAGACCATCCACATCATAGCGAGTAACAATTTCCTCATACAGCTTGAGTAAGTACTGCCGCACTTCGGGGTTGGCTGGGTCAAAGAATGGCTTAGTCTGACCAACGGGAATCATATTGCCAAGATTATCGTAGTTTGCCCAATCGGGATGAGCCGCCAAAACTGGCCCTGGATAATTTGGATTAACGTTAATAATCTCATTGTGTCGTTGATTGCCAGCAGCAAAAGTCCAAACCCAAGCGTGTAATTCCATGTCGCGCTCATGGGCTAATTTCACTGCATCTTTCAGTGGGTCCCACCCACGAATTAAGGGGTTTTGCTCTTTTGCAACTTGGCTGGGATAAATGGTATAGCCTGCATTAACAGTTTCAAAGAAGACAGTATTAATCCCAGTTTGGGCCAGGCGATCAAAAATCTGGGCTAGTCCTGCCTTGCTACCAGCACGAACAATTGTTCCCCTATCTAACCAAACTGCCCGAATTTCTGGTTGAGCCAACCTCCGATCAACTGGGAACTGCTGCCACAAAATTGTCTTTGCTGCCAACCACTGCTGACGAGCTAGAGCATAGTTTTTTTGGGCAATCAATTCGGGTAAGTTTTTGGAAATTACCCTTGCTTGTGCCAAGGCTTGGTCTTTGCTTGTGGCTAGCCCCCCTAATTTAGTTGAGGCTAATTGTATTGGCTGCTCCTTGACAGATTGGGAGTTGTAGGTGTCCAGCCTAGAGGACTGTTTTCCCTCAGATATGCCAACGCCTTCCTTAACCGCATCGGCTGACACCGCTAAATGAGCGCTTTCCACTCGGCCAATGAGATTTTCTAGCTCTTGCTGGAGAGCGATCGCTTGATTGTTGTCAATCGGCTCATTGGAGTTGGGTGCAACATCTAGACGCACCGCCTGTTCTAGCTGATCAATTGCCTCTTGAGAACTTGGTGGTTTAACTATAGGAAGCGCTCTCGGTATGGGAGCAGTAGCAGTTTTAGGAGGAGGGGATAAGGGAGATATGCTCCTCTGCACCTCTGCCCCTCTGCTCCCCTGCTCCCCTGCTCCCTGCTGCTCCCCTTCCCCCTGCCCCCTTGGTGCAGCCGCTACTGTTGTAGAGCAGTTTGGGGAACCTCCTGCTATTTTTTTCATCCGATTCGATGGTGCTAGGGCTGTTAAATAATGATTGATAGAAGCTTTTAACCAGGCATTATCTAACTTGGCGGCTGAGGCTGTATCTGTTCCCCAGCGCCAACCCAAAAAGGTGGTACGCTCAGTTGTCACTACTGCGGCTGGATTATCTTTGGAATTCCAAATAGCAGGAGATTCAGTGCCCATATCATTAGGAATCACAACGCCGCCACGTACTTTGCCAAAGAGTTCAGCTTGATTTGCCCATTCTGGAATCTTGGTTTTTGTGGGCCTAATCTGTTCTGTTTCACTGAGGCTAAATCCCCAATAACCTCCCAAAAGCGATCGCAATAACTGCCGTACTCCTGGCGATGACAAACTACCTACGGGGCCACTAGCAATCAAACGCCCTCCCTTACTCATCCATTCTTCAAGAGCGATCGCTTGGGTTGGCGTTAATCTCTCGACGTTTGGCAAAAATAATACCCGGCGATCGCCCCAATCTGCACCACTCTTGACATCTGTTAGGGGAATTACACAATATTTCACCCCGATTGTCTGCAAGCGGTCAGTTATCCCTGTCCATTGATTCGCATTTTCTTGGCTATGCACTACGCTCAATACAGGTTCTTCAGTCGCCGCCGTGACTGGCAAAATACTAAAACTATTTAAAATTAAAAAGTTAAAACTTAAAATGAAGAATCCGGCTTTCTTTATGTGAGAATTTGCCTTTTCATGAAACTCTTTCCGATTCTTCACTACTGGTTCCTCAGTGGATTAATTATTAAGCATTACTTCTTATTTATCATCCAGCATAACAATAAATTACCTCCGAAAAACAACTGATCTTTGATAACTAAACCTGAACCAAATTGGAAACGCATATTTTGATTAAATCTTCAACTCCTGCTAGAGGGAAAATTCTTGTATTTAGTCTGCTAGCTAATTCATCAATACTCATATCATCTAAAAACACTAATTCCCCATTTTTTAACATCACATTGGGTAGCAAAATCCCATCACCTAAATCTTGCCCTTCTAAATTTAAAAGTAAATCATGACCAGTTAGTAATCCGGTTACACTGATAGTTTGTCCCCAATAATCACTACATAAAGCCCGCATATTGACCTCTAAACCTTCAACAGAATTTAAGCGTTTCAAAATTGGTTGAAATGCTTTTTCTACGGCGTTGCCCACTACCCAGGTCAATTTTCTTTGAGGATATACTTTTGGCGGGAGTAATTCTGCTGCAACGGTGGCAAATTGCTTGATAAATAGTTGAATCGAACCAACTCCGTTATCAATTTGGGGATATTCTTCATATTCAGACTCGCTGGGTAATTCTTCACCTGCAATCAAAAACCACTCATCGGCTAACCAAACAACGCTAGAACCAAATTGTTGCCGAAATTGCCGTGAGAGCATTTGCACTTGAGAAATCACTTCTTGAGCTTTTTCTCTAGTTACAGGGATAAGTTCATCTTCTGGAGGGCGAAACCGTGTCAACCCAACTGGCACAACTGCCACTGATGCCACCGCCGGGACTTCACCAGTATGAAAAGACGTTAAATCTTTGAGAGTTTGTTCCAGATGTTTGCCATCATTTATACCAGGACAAACAACAACTTGAGCATGAATTTGTAGTCGCCTTTTTTGAAACCACTTCAGTTGTTGCAAGATTTGTCCCGCACGCTGATTTTTTAGCAGCTTAATTCTCACATCAGCTTCTGTAGCATGAACAGAAACGTACAACGGAGACAAGCGCATTTGCTCAATTCGCTGCCATTCTCTTTCTGGCAAATTGGTCAGGGTAAGATAAGAACCGTATAAAAAGCTCAGACGATAATCGTCGTCTTTTAAGTACAAACTGGTGCGCTTACCTGGTGGCTGTTGGTCAATAAAGCAAAATGGACAGCGATTATTGCATTGAATTAAACCATCAAATAGGGCAGTTTCAAATTCTAGCCCCAAGTCTTGATCGTAATCTTTTTCGATTTCCAGGGTATGAGGTTTACCAGCAGCATCTAAAACTTCTAGTTCTAAAACTTCATCAGCACACAAAAATTGATAATCAATTAAATCACGGGGACGCGTACCATTGATTGCAACGATCGCATCCCCAGCCTCAAAGCCAATCTCTGCGGCTATTGAGTCCGGTAGAACCTTGGTAATTCGGGCAGGATTAATGGTATTCATGGGAATTGGGAATTGGGAATCGGGAATCGGGAATTGGTCATTTACTAATGACCAATGACCAATGACTAATGACTATTATTTAATTATCCTTTCCAACCTGCTGCGATCGCAGCTAAAATGACGCTACCGAATGCTAATCTATACCAAACAAAAACCAAAGTATTTTTGGTTGCTAAGTATTTGATCAAAAATGCAATTGATAGGTAGGAAAAAATAAAGGTTGAAATAATTCCTACAATTAACAGTCCCACAATGTTATCTGGTAACTGTTGGGCTTCAAATAACTTGAAGATTTTCAGACTTTTATACAGCGTTGCAATGGTAAGAGTTGGAAACCCTAACAAAAATGAGAATTTCGCGGCTGTATCGCGTTCTAATCCTAAAAACAAGGCAGTCGTCAATGTTGAGCCAGAACGAGATACACCCGGAATTAAAGCAAGTGTTTGTCCCAGTCCAACTAAAATACCATCCCGAATTTGCAGTGAATCAAAACCTCGTTTGCGAGTACCAATTTTTTCTGCCAAAGCTAGTAAAAGCGCCATAATGATTGACATGATGGCAATAATTAATGCGCTCTCTGGTAAAACGTCTTTCAAAAGAAATCCGAAAATTAAGGCAGGCAATGTTCCGACTACAATACCGACTAGAATTTTCCACTCTTCACGTTGCCAATCTTTATCTTTTAATGCTTCGATTCCACCTTTGATAATACTAGAAATCAACGACCAAAAATACCCCACAATTGCGATAACACTGCCAAATTGAATGGCATCAACAAAATCTTTAGAACCTAGTTCTTTCCAGCCAAATACTTTAGTAAAAATTAGTAGATGTGCAGTACTACTAATAGGTAAAAACTCTGTAATACCTTGAACAATGCCCAAAATAAAAGCTTGAATAAACTCCATAGCAATTAATACCTTTTTCCTGTTCTAGACATGATTATGAACATTGTCTAGATGATGATGTTGCTTTATATACTCTCTACTGCACCTAATCTCATAGAAAATTCGATTTTACGGATCAATAACATCATCTAAGACGCTGGCCATGTTCTTACACCCACCTGAATAAGTCAACGAAATTTTCGCAGTTCATCAAACTTTAATATTTAGCGGACTGATACCGTTTACAAGAGGCAGGGGAGCAGGGGGAAGTGGGCAGAGAGAGACAAGAAAAAAATTTTACTTTGTCAGCTTTATCCTCCTTGTGGAAAAAAGCCCTCTTGTTCCAAATATACCGAGGGTTGAAGCTCTACCCCTTGTGGGTGGTTTTTCTCCCCTTCCCCCTGCCCCCTTGCCCGCATTCCGGGAAATGTTTGTATAATTGCAATGCCCCAGGGGGGGATTTTAAAATGTGATATCTTAAATAAGATAAAGTTTAGTAACAAATATTAAAAACTTTGATTAATAATACACTGTCCTCCTACACTGCTTCTACACCTTCTATTGATACTGAGTTGGATTTGGCTGATACTGGGCAGAATGGCATCAGGCAATTGGAATCTGCACTTTCCTTTTCTCCCTCTTTGCCCTTATCTATTTCTGCTCGACAAAATTGGTTAGTGTTTGCGGCGGCGGTGTTTTTGGTATCAGTGCCAGTATTTGTTGAAGCGCCAATCGTGCGATCGCTACCAACTCTCAGTTTAGCGCTGACAGCATTTTGGGTGTGGCTAAGTTTTAACTTAATGTCACGTCCTGCAACTTATGTCTGGGGCGATTTGCTCTTAGGATTTAGCTGGAGTTGGTTAGCAGGGGCGATTTATTGGGGCTGGTTACGTTGGGAACCTGTGTGGCATCTACCAGTAGAATCTATAGGTTTACCGTTTGCTTGTTGGTGTCTAGCGAAGAGTTGGGGTAAGGTTGGTAGCTGGTTTTATTTAGGATCTTTACTCGGTACAGTTTTAACAGACGTATATTTTTATCTAGTCGATTTGATGCCTTATTGGAGGCAAATTATGAGAGTGGATGCAGATTTAGCACCACAAATCTTACAAAATGCCCTGATGCAAGTACAAACACCTTGGGGACAAACTTGGGCCATAACTCTCGCCTTAGTGCTATTAACAGTGGGGGTTTTAGCTTTGGGTAGAAAGCAAAAACACTGGTATGCCTTTGGTGGGGCAGTTTTAAGCACAATTTTAGTAGACAGCCTATTTTTATTAGCTGCGATCGCAGCGTGAAGAAATTAGGATTCACAAAATTGCAATGATCTTCTAGGCTTCTCTTGGCAAAACTTTTTCCAGTCAGTCTACGGCACATCAAGAATGACGCTGTAGATAATTAATTAGTTAAGAAATATTACATAATAATCCATCAGCCTCAAGTCTTCTTGCTACGTTATTCGGTATTAGACATTAGACGGCTTCATGTCTACTTGGAAGTTAAAATCAGCCAACCCAAAAAGATTTCTTCTCGTTGGCAATGCTACCGGAATCATTGATAGAAGGTTATTACAGCTATAGAGACACTCCGATCACGAGAAAAATTTTTGCTAAAACCCCAGTCAAACCCAGTAACGGTAAATATTGTGGATATTAATACGCTGTATATTAGTTTCTGATGACTGCTGTGTTAATTAAGCTAGCTATCAAGTTTTGTCTTTTGTCCTTTGTCCTTGGCGCTCTCACGTAGACGCATTAGCGGCTGACCACAGAGTATGACTAATGACTAATGACTAATGACTAATAACCACTGTTAGCTTCAAACTTTTATTTCTGTTTGATGGAAAGAGGTAGAAAATCGTGAAAGGATTGGCGCGTTTATTAACAGTGTTTAGTTTGTTACTTGGTTGCTGGGGATGGTTGGGAACAACTCAGATAGCCCAAGCAGCTAGTTTCAACAGTTTTGCTTTTCCTCAAGTGCCAATTCTGGCAATTGAGCGACAGAATCGAGCAGATAAGAAGCTAGGAACGGAATTTGGTAAAAAAATTGATTTGAATAATACCAACGTCCGAGCTTTTCAACAGTTTCCAGGGCTTTATCCCACCCTGGCTAAGAAAATCATCACAAATGCTCCCTACCAAAAAGTAGAGGATGTATTGGATCTTCCAGGATTGAGCGATCGCCAAAAAGAAACTCTGCAAGCTAACTTAGAGAAGTTTACCGTGACAGAACTAGAGCCTGCCTTCAACGAAGGAGACGATCGCTTTAACAACGGCATCTACAGATAAGTTGCAGTTGTAGCCAATAGCACCCCACTCCTGATTCAAGGGAGTGGGATTATTCTATTAGAGATGAGGTGGGACAAGGAGGACAAGGGAAACAAGGGAGACAAGCTGACAAAGTAAAATTTTTCCTTGTCTCCCCCTGCCCCCTGCCCCCTGCCCCCCCTACCTCCTGCCCCCTTCCCCCTCCCCCATTACCTTGCCTCAGATAGATATTCCTAGTCAATTTGATGTCTTAGTAGTCGGCGCTGGTGCTGCTGGACTATACACAGCGCTGCGTCTACCAGAGTCCTTGCGAGTCGGCTTGATTACCAAAGAAACTGTTGCTTTGTCCGCTAGTGATTGGGCACAAGGTGGTATAGCCGCAGCCGTTTCCCCGGAAGATTCTCCCACGCTACACATTGAAGATACAATCCGGGCAGGTGCAGGTTTGTGCGATCGCACTGCTGTAGAATTTCTCGCCCAACTTGCACCTAACTGTATTCAATCCCTAGTTGACTTGGGGGTTGCTTTTGACCGTCATGGTCAAACCTTGGCTTTAACTTTAGAAGCTGCCCATTCTCGCAACCGTGTTCTCCATGCTGCGGATACTACAGGCAGGGAAGTTACAACTACTCTCACCGCCCAAGTATTACGTCGCCCGAATATTCAAGTCATTCAGCAAGCTTTGGCTTTGAGTTTGTGGATTGAACCTGAAAGCAATCGCTGTCAGGGAATAAGCCTGTTTTATCAAGGTAAAATCACATGGATTAAAGCGGGTGCTGTGATCTTGGCAACTGGTGGCGGCGGTCAGGTATTTGCCCAAACCACTAACCCAGCTGTGAGTACTGGTGATGGGGTAGCGATCGCATATCGGGCTGGGGCTATCCTCCGCGATTTGGAATTTGTGCAATTTCACCCCACTGCCCTAACAAAACCTGGTGCTGATCGCTTTCTCATTAGCGAAGCTGTACGCGGTGAGGGGGCACATCTTGTTGATAATGAAGGACGACGTTTTGCCTTTGACTACCACCCTGCGGGTGAACTCGCGCCCAGAGATGTAGTTAGCAGAGCAATTTTCAGCCATTTACAACGTACTGCCGTTGATTTGGCGACTGCCCATGTGTGGTTGGATATGCGCCCCATCTCTGCCGACAAGATTCGTCACCGCTTTCCCAACATCATCAAAGTTTGCCAGCATTGGGGAGTTGATGTTTTCCATGAACCAATTCCTGTAGCGCCTGCTGCTCATTACTGGATGGGTGGGATTGTCGCGGATCTGATGAATCGCACGAATATTAAAAGTTTGTACGCGGTAGGTGAAACTGCTAGTACCGGAGTGCATGGGGCAAATCGCCTTGCGAGTAATTCCCTGCTGGAATGTATTGTCTTTGGGGCCCAGATGAGCCAAATAGAGTTGGAAAATATTGGGTTGCCGTCACAAATACCAGTGTTGCCATCACAGAAATTTAGTATTGATGCAAGTGAGTGGCACAGCCAGCAAGCACAACTAGAAATACTCAGAGAGAAGTTACCGCGTCTAGTATGGGAAAGTGCTGGTATTTGTCGGGAGCAATCAAAGTTAGAAACTGCGATCGCTACTGTTGAATCTTGGCAGCAAGATTTCGCTGCTTTGCCTTTAAGTCAATTCCTGCTTGCTTTACACCCAACAGAATCAGCTAGTTTTGAGTTCCCAGATGTTGAACGACAATTGCGACTTTGGGCAGAAACCCGTAATTTATTAGATGTGGCTGATTTAATTCTCAAAAGTGCTGCTTTTAGAACCGAGAGCCGAGGCGGACACTATCGTTTAGACTATCCTCAACCAGACCCCAATTGGCAAGTTCATACACTTGTCCAAAGAAATCATTGGTGGAAATCGACAATATTGTCTTGAACATTCTTCTGTACCCCATTCCTCATCTATGTAATTATGGGCAAAGTTAGGGACAGCCCTATTCTAGTAATATTTTTAATAAACTCCCCTTGCTATCTCCCAAAGGAATAAGACTCGCAACCCTATTGGCGGAAACTTCAGCCGTTCTTTTTAGGATATTTCCAAGGAACAGATGTGGTGTCTAAGACATAAGCCGCTTTATAGCGCTGCTTTACCACAATCTAAAATCAAAAATTCCCATCAGCGAGTGCCGCTACCATGCTGACTGTCAGGGCCACCATAATTTGGTGGGATATATGTGTCTTTTAAATTTGAAGAATTGACTTTGCGGGCGATTAAAGTATTGCTGCTAGTAGTAACAACAGTATTAGCGCTTGCAATACCGAATAGACTCGTGCAAGCGGCAAATTTCGGTAATAATATGTAAGCACTTATACAGAGTATCATAATCTTTGTAAATCGGAAGTTAGTTTTCATCGGTTGCAGTAAATTTACTAATTTTTCATTTAAAAGGTATTTTTATTGACTAACGTATATTTACTGGTATTTTTGAAAAAATATTTGAATTTTATTAAATTATTCCCAATACCTTACAAGTAATTGTGGTGTTTACTTGTACAACAGCCTTATTTTGCTGGTATTAAATAGTTCTTATACTTAAGTAATATTCTTAATTAGTCATTTTTACATCAGCCTAAAGTTAGATATGTTGATAGATTGCTGTAAGCGTTTTGCTTAATTCACTATTTATTAATAATATCTTAATACTTTTAAGTATAAACACTATGTTCACCGAATCAAGATTTCAAAAGATATAAAAAAATACTTGTTTTCTTGTATATTTATGTTTTGAATATAGTAAAGATATATAAAGATAAAATAACACAATTGTTATATTGTAAGGATTTTGCAAATTATGGAGCTAGAAAATACCGTTACAATTCCGTACAGTATAAGTATATTTTTAGTTGTAAAAATAGTTACATAAAATTTATAGAAAAAATATTTTTCTAATTAATTCTGATGGTGAATTCCTTTTTCACTTATCTTCTTAGTTTTAGTAATCAGACCCCAAACCCTTGCTAAATCTCTATTTTGACTAAAAACTGGACTTTGGACTAAAAGGCCAGAGAAAAGCAGTCAACATTAACACTGACTGCCATAAAGTCAATGAAAGTAATCGATAAATCATTGACGTGA
>NZ_JBALEQ010000039.1:0-3408 GCF_036917775.1 Nostoc sp. | reverse complement strand
GTAAAAGTAGTGCTAAAATCAATACCTAATCCGTTAGTGCCGTTGAGGTCGAAGATGGGAGCGCGGTTGCCAAACACCACGTAGCTCTGCCCAGAAGAGGAGCCGTTGGGGGAGGCAAGTCTTGCCCCGATAATCAGGTCGTCTATGCCGTCACCGTTGACATCCCCGGCACTGCTGACCGAGTTGCCTGAGACGTCACCTACTGCGATGCCGTTAAGAATAAAACCATTAGTGCCGTTGAGGGTGGAAAGATCTAGAGTCGCGCTAAAGCCTGTGCTTTTGCCAAACACCACGTAGCTCCGCCCTGATTGGGAGCCGTTGGGTGAGGCACCGAATCCCCCGATAATCAGGTCGTCTATGCCGTCACCGTTGACATCCCCGGCACTGCTGACAGAATAACCTGATAAGTCACGTTCAGCGATGCCGTTAATCGCAAAGCCTGACGTGCCGTTGAGGGTGGAGAGGTCTAGAGTCGCGCTAAAGCCTGTGCTATTGCCAAACACTACGTAGCTCTGCCCTGAAAGGTTGCCGTTGGGGTCGGCAAGGTATGCCCCGATAATCAGGTCGTCTATGCCGTCACCGTTGACATCCCCGGCACTGCTGACCGAGTTGCCTGAGACGTCACCTGCTGCGATGCCGTTAAGAATAAAACCATTAGTGCCGTTGAGGGTGGAGAGGTTAAGAGTCGCGCTAAAGCCTGTGCTATTGCCAAACACCACGTAGCTCTGCCCTGAATACAAGCCGTTGGGGGAAGCACCTCTTGCCCCGATAATCAGGTCGTCGATGCCGTCACCGTTGATATCTCCGGCACTGCTGACAGAATAGCCTGATGCGTCACCTGCTGCGATGCCGTTAAGAACAAAGCCGTTAGTGCCGTTGAGGGTGGAGAGGTTAAGAGTCGCGCTAAAACCTGTGCTATTGCCAAACACTACGTAGCTCTGCCCAGAGTCGGTGCCGTTGGGGTCGGCATCTCTTGCCCCGATAATCAGGTCGTCGATGCCGTCACCGTTGATATCTCCGGCACTGCTGACAGATCTGCCTGAGAAGTCAAATGCATTGAAGCCGTTAATAGCAAAGCCGTTAGTGCCGTTGAGGGTGGAGAGGTTAAGAGTCGCGCTAAAACCTATGCTATTGCCAAACACTACGTAGCTCTGCCCTGAGCTGAAGCCGTTGGGGTTGGCATAAGCTGCCCCGATAATCAGGTCGTCGATGCCGTCACCGTTGACATCCCCGGCACTGCTGACAGATCTGCCTGAGAAGTCAAATGCATTGATGCCGTTAATAGCAAAGCCGTTAGTGCCGTTGAGGGTGGAGAGGTTAAGAGCCGGGCTAAAGGGTGTGCTTTTGCCAAACACCACGTAGCTCTGCCCTGAACTACTGTTGCCGTTGGGGTCGGCACCGAATGCCCCGATAATCAGGTCGTCGATGCCGTCACCGTTGACATCCCCGGCACTGCTGACAGATCTGCCTGAGACGTCACCTGCTGCGATGCCGTTAAGAACAAAGCCGTTAGTGCCGTTGAGGTTAGATAAGTTGAAAACTGAATTTGCCATGAGTTTTTCCTTTGTTTTAAGATTTGAGACTTTAGAGATTCCGTTCAACAAGAGGCAGCAGTTCAAGAATCTGTGCCAACAGTGATTAGCCGCCGGATTTCATCGCTCTTGAAACCAATAGCCATCGGTCGCCGCACCCCTGCTAATGCCACTACATCGTAAAGTTCCTGCACCACCCCTTCTAAGCGCAGAGAATGGACAACATCCCCACTTCTGAGGTCAATTACCAGCAATCCGCAATGAGGTTCAGCTTGCAAGGCTAGCAACTTCTCATCTAGCGGCAGCCCGCTAAAGGTTTTGTTGTGCCTGGGTTGAGAAATCCCCACCACCGCGAAGTCGCCGTGAAAGGTTAATCCGCGCTGATAACCTGGACAGAAAGCTACGGGTTCAAATACCCCCCGATCTAAGTCCACGTAACCAAATTCCCCTGTACCAGAGTTGAGTAACCACAGTTTGTCTCGATACCACCGAGGAGAGTGGGGCATTGACAGTCCCGCTAACACGATTTCGCTGCTTTCGACATCAATAACGCAACCACCGTTGGTTCGTTTGTCCCGCCATCCCTCGGCTACATCTGACTGACTCACAGCAGTGACATACTTCGGTTTTCCTGAGCGCATTGCCAACCCGTTGAGATGACACCTGTCTTCTGCCGCTAGCTTGGAGATAAACGGGGGCTGCCACACAGGGACGAAGCTATGGGTTTCGCTGACTGTAGCTAGACAGCTAAAGAGAGTATTGACAAATATCAATTTCTGTGGATTGTTTGATTCTGGAGAATTGGCAAGGGCGATGTCATGGATGTCTAAATCCCCAGTGATGTAACCCAGTTGCGGCAGATAGAGAGCATCATAGCCGTTGTGAACTTGTCCAGGTTCAAGAGTATTTTCCAATCGCCACAGTTGATACAGGGAACTCATATATAAGCTGCTTCCCTGGCTATACAAACCCATGCAGCGATCAAAAGTCCGCTCGAACACCGACAGCCGTTTGTCTGGTTGCAAGCCGATGAAAAATACTTTGCCTGCTTGGTAGGTAGTGAATGCCAAACTGAGATTTTGCTCGTATAGCCAAGGGACGAATTGCCTAGAAGCGTTGATTTCTAGTCCAGTAGAGGCAGAAACGGGAGTTTGAGTCATTAGTGCTGTTGGTTCCTTGGGTTAACTTTTGCTCTTTGATGCAACAAAGGTGCGAGTCGATGCATGAAAGTTGCTCTTTGATGCAACAAGGGTGCAGGCCAATACAACATAGCTTTCCCACTCTAGGATTAAACAAGGTTAAAGAAGTAAGCTCATTTTTGCAACTTAGATACAACTTTGATGCAGGTCGATGCATCAAAGTTGCAGATTCATGCAACTAAGGTCGGCGTTGCATAAATCGAGATCATTAAAGCGTGACGAAATTAACAGCAGTCAGCGTCGTAGTCTGTCACCTGGATTAATGCCATTGATGGCAAAGCCGTTGGTACCATTCAGGGTGGAAAGATCGAAGTTGGCACCAAAACCGCCTCGGCTACCAAACACTACATAGCATTGCCCTGAGTCGGAACCGTTTGTGTTTGCACTTGGTGCGCTGATAATCAAGTCGTCAATACCGTCACCGTTGACATCTCCTGCATTGCTGACTGAACGGTCTGAGTCGTCGTCTTGATTGATGCCGTTGATGGCAAAGCCATTAGTGCCGTTGAGGTTGCTGACATGGAGCCTGGCACTAAAACGGTCTTTGCTGCCAAACACCACGTAGCTCTCCCCAGAAGATCGGGAGGCAAAGGGTGCCCCAATAATCAGGTCGTCAAGACCATCGCCGTTGATGTCTCCCGCACTGCTGACAGAACTACCTGATTGGTCAAATGCAT
>NZ_JBALEQ010000038.1:0-11504 GCF_036917775.1 Nostoc sp. | reverse complement strand
CTCTGCGATTTCAATCTTAAAAGGGCGGCTCATGGTTATTTTAATTTATCGAGTTTGTTTTCTCTATTATATGCAGCCTCATATAAAATTGGTATAACCTTAATAAATTCTTTTGTTACATCATCCAAATTAGATAGAGATTCCTCTTGTTCAAGCTCAACAATTCGCCCTAACTTAGAACCAATCCAGAGTTCATTGTTAGCTTTTTGGGGATTTTTTTTGCGTAACTCATCCCACTGTTTCGCATCCGCAGATACCCGATTTCCCAGAACGATTATCTCTTCTTTATCCCGAATTAAATTCTGTAAAACTTTCCAAGACCGAAGTAATTCCTCATGTGCCACTTCAGTCGTCGCCTTTCCATCTTCTCTTTTACTTACCAAAAGGCGACTATCAATCAATTGATACAGAACTTTTTTTTGTGTCTCCTCTTTCTCAAAAGCTGTTATATCAGCCCTTTTACTAACAGCTTCTTTGCGTTCTAATCCGATTAATGCTATAAAAATATTTTGTGCTGCTTTTTTTTCTTGTTCATTAAAGTCAGCATATATTTTATCAGCCTGTTTTTGAAGTGCGCCTGTCACTCCTCCCAAATCTTGATAAGTCTTGATATTTAAAACTCTGTCTTGAATATTATCTTTTTTCCACAATTCATTTAAAGTATATTGCAAAAGTGGTAAAGACCCAGCCCGTTTACGAAAATCAGAAATAATTTGATAAATTAATCCCTGTTCAAAAGTTACTCCATTACTAGCCGCAGGTTCAGCAATTGCCAATCTTAGATCATTATCATCCATGTCTGTGAGCATTCGACTATAGGAATCATGGATTTTTCCTAACTTTGGGTAAGGGCTTAATTTATCGAGAAAATCAGCCCGCATAGTCAGAATAATTTTAACGGAAGTATCCGATTTTTCAATTAATTGAATGAGGCTTTTTATGAAAAAATCTCTTTCCTTTTTTGGTGTTGTGGTAAATAATTCCTCAAATTGATCTACAAAAATCAGCCATTGAGAATCCCATTTAAGAGATTGAACAACTTTCACAAGCGTATCTTCTTTAACCGCTTGAGCTAGTTTCGCTTCTGATTGTTTATATTTTGTTAAAAGACTACTATGAAAAGATTGAAATGGGTTTGCATCAGGAACAAAAGTTAGATTTACTAATTGTTCATAACCAGGCTGATTTTCTAAAGCAGGAATTAACCCCGCTCTAATTAAGGAAGACTTACCACTTCCAGATGCTCCTAAAAGCAGAAGAACATTATTTTGTTTAAAGTAATCTGTTAATTCACTAATCCAAGTATCTCGACCAAAAAATTTACTACTATCTTTCGTCTCAAATTTACTTAATCCCAAATAAGGAGAACGTTCAATCAGCTTTCGGGTATGAATTTCAGTATCAGATAATCTCTGAGAAATATAGGTAATATTGACAGTTCCTGAATTGTGTCCAGCAACGCCTAATAAATCACCTTCAGTCGTTACTTTCAAAGGCTCTGTAGTCATTCTAATTTTATTTAAATTTGATTAAACACAATTAAAGATTATTTATTTGCCCTTAGTAACTGGCCCAATATTAACCGTTCCTGAGTTTGTTCCAGCCACACCAAATACATCACCTTGAACTGTTACATTTGTGTTATACTTGCCTTCTTCAAATCCTTGAGGATCTTCTTTTTTCATTACCTCTTCGGCTGCTTTAATAATTTCCTCATCCTTATCAATACCAGCTTGAGTAAGCTTATCTTTTAACAAACCTTCCACTTGCTTAATTTCTTCTGGTTTGGCATCTACCAGCCCTTTTCCAAGGGGATCACTTTCAAACTTCTGCTTAATCAAAGTCTTCAACCCCTGATAGGCATCTTTAACGGCTGTTCCTGCGGTATCCTTAGTAGCTGCGATCGCACCAGCACTTAAAGCAGCAATAATCATAGAAATAGGTTCCATAGTTAATCCCCAATTATTTATTTGTATCTAACAGCTAAAATAGCAGGATTTACGTAACTGGCACGTATATTTTCGTGTTTCGGGGTCAAGGGTCAAGATTTTGATTTTTTGACTCTTGATAACCTCTACAAAAATATATGACACTTAGGCAAGTCCTAAATATAGGAATCCCTCTTTCCTCTTTCACCGCCACCCTAAAAAGCGCAATCCAGGGACAATTAGGTAGTAACTCACTCCTAACCAGAAGCTGATAAAGAAGCCTACGGAACCAAAAAAAATCAGAGGTAACTGTAACTCTGACCAGGCTGGCTGACTGGTAAATTGGAAAATTGGAGGTGCTAATCCTAAAATAATCAAAAGTGCGTATGCGATCGCACTACCAAAGGCAGCTAACACGGCGTATACTATGTGATGGCTGCGAAGACCTAAGCTTAGTGTGAGTAGGCAAGCTGCTACTAGAATCACTGCCACTAAGCCTTCACCACTGTCTTTTGGTGTGATTAGTTGCAAAATGAACCAGCCGAAGCCATAGCTAATCATACCCATCAGCGATGCTACTAAAAAGCGCCGCCGTTGACCAAAACACCCAGATACTGTCAGTCCCCAAGCGGTTCCCCAGCCTGCGGCGATGAATACTAAAATATCTGCCCCAAAGACGGTTTGAGTATTTGGGATTAATTGGTTTAGCTGACTCGAAATAAATTCCACAACCCAACGCCCCAAGTTGGTGTGATATGCCAAAATAAAACCAGCGATCGCACCAAAACAAGCCCCAACATAAGCCAAAATCATCGCCCAAAGAGTCGCCAAACAAGCTTGAAAAATTTTGATGATTGTCTGAGCGATAAAAACAACGGTTTTAGTTACAGCTTGGCTAAAGTTCCCTAAAACTCGTTCAATAGCTTGCATTAGCAGTGTAAATCTCTGGGAAACTTGCGTTGAAGCAAGCTTCCCCCGATCTCGCAGTTGGGCAAATAATCCCGGTGGCGGTAATGGTTGCGAAATCTTCGCCAAGCGTTTTTGAATGATAGCTGCATTTGCTGGACGCGATCGCACATCCTCTTGCACCATCTCATCTAGTAAATCTGCTAGTTGCGGGTTGACATTCGCCGCAGTACGCCAGCGCAATTTCCCAGTTTGTTGATCTTCCAACTCTAGCGGGTATTTGCCTGTTAGCAATTCAATCACAGTTCGACCAAGAGCATAAAAATCTGCACTTGGCCCGACAATACTTCCACTCACTTGTTCTGGTGGACTGTAACCAGAAGAAAATAATCGGGTGGAACTAGACTGAGAACGCAGCTTAGAGGGGCTAAATTGCTTTGCCCCACCAAAATCAATTAGTACCAGGCGATCGCCTTCTATTTGCCCTTGAGGTAGGCTGACAGTGGACGAAGATGTGCCCAGCATTAAATTAGAGGGTTTAATATCCCGATGAATAATCTGACGTTTGTGTAATTCTTGTAAAATCTCTACAGTTTGGGCAAACCAGTTGACAACCAACTTCTCTGGACACCCTTGGGGAAACTTTTTTAATATCTCCTCTAAAGTCCGTCCATTGATTTTTTCCATTACCAGACAAGGTAGTTGGTGCGGCTTGGGGTTAAACAGTTGTACCTGAAAATACCCTTCAGCATCGACTGCGGGGACACCTGGATGCTGCAAACTAGATAAAACTGCCGCCTCTTGGGTAAATAATTCCAGTGCTTTTGGTGAATCTTCTACCAACACTTTCAGCACTTTCTCGGTTTGAGTTTTTTCATCCCAAACCGTGTAAATTTGAGCAAATCCTCCCGAACCTAATGGTTGAAGTGGAACATAGCGGTCTAACAACTCTAGCGGTGCGCCACAGCTGTTGCAGAATTTGTTTCCCCAAGGTTGGGGATAAGGACGTTGACAATCAGGATTTATGCAGTGAACCGCCCTCTGAGTGATGTGGGACACAACCGCTACAATACAAAGGCTGACTTGATTTTAGCGTTTCTTGAGGTTTCCTGATTTTTAAATAGACAAAAGGAAAACCCTCATAGAATCTATGAAGGTTTTCTTTTGTAGCTATATCAGCCCTTAATTACGAAAACTTCTCTTACTCTGTCTGTGCTTGGCGACTTCTTTGCGCTTGCGTTTTTCTAAGGGTGTTTCAAAATGACGATGCTTTCTCATGTCTGGAAAAATTCCAGCCTTGGAAACTTCTCGCTTAAATCGTCGTAAGGCTGATTCAATGTGTTCATTGTCACCGACAATTACTTGGGTCATTATTTCTCCTACTAAGTTGACTTAATCAGGCGGGAACATTACAAAAAAAAGACAGACTGTTGTTTGTCTGACCTTAAGACTATTGGTAAATTTTTTTTGTTTCCAAAGTTAGTAGCGTCCGCCGCGTCCGCCGCCGCCACCGTATCCTCCTCGGTTTCCACCAAAGGAACCTCTATCACCTCTATCTTCCTTGGGTTTAGCCTTATTTACTTTCAGGTCACGACCCATCCACTCAGCACCGTCGAGAGCTTCAATGGCAGCTGTTTCTTCCGCTTCAGTTCCCATTTCCACAAAAGCAAAGCCTCGCGGACGACCTGTTTCACGGTCAGTAGGTACTTGTACTCGCTTTACAGTACCGTATTCTGCAAAAATACCACTTAAATCTTCTTGTGTAACGTCATAAGAGAGGTTACCTACGTAAATTGACATCGATTCGCTCCAAAATCATCACTGTGTAGAGATTTTAATTTCTCTGAGAAGTCTGTAAATACTAAAAGGAAAAGCCTTTCAATACTAAAATCAAAGACGTCACTGAATTAACTCTCCTAAATATAGGATGACATAAGGAGCCATCTCTCTGCATCCAGTAGATAGTTAACCAGTAATACGATCGCGTAAATGCGATCGCCTGCCCCAACTACCCTAAGTACAGCCCAATACAAAAAAGGGTTGGAAATGGAAGAAGATAAATTCTGTAGGGTGATAAAGGAAATCAGACATACAGGGGCACATCTTTAGAATATCCGAATTGAATGTTTGACTGCATTAACCATGAAGCATTACTTCAAAATTTTAATACGAAAGCCAAAGTCAAGCAACAAATAAAGGCTATTTTGGCTTGTACTTTTTTGGATAACCCGCTAGGTATGGGGCCAATCTAAAATCTAAAATCCCAAATTGTTTGACCTTTCCAAGCTGTTTGCAATTCGGCTTTGACAATTTTAGCAGCGTCTTCTTTCCCCGATGCCTGCAAAGTTGCCTGTAAGCCAAATAGAGAACGCCCATTATGGGGATACTTTTCTAGGTCGGTACGAAAGACTTTCTCCGCCTCTTGATAATCACCTTTAGCCAAAAGTACAGCACCCAAAGATTCCCGCGTGGGAAAGTACCAGTCTGGTGGTTCTACGTAATCTAGCGCATCTTCTGCTACTGTCGCTTTTTTTAGTAATTGAATGGCATATTCATAATCATTATTTTTTGTAGCAATTTTGGCATCAATAACTTTTGAGGCAATGTCTAAAATGCGACTGGCGGGGCTGAATCCGATAGTTGCTTCGGTAGAAATTTCCTGTTTGGCGGTAAGTAATGCCCGACTTTCACTTGCTGCCTCTTCAAGTTTGCCTGTGGCAGCCATAGCCATACCGCGAGCAAAATGCCAAAGTGCTGTGGTAGTAGGCAATTTAACATCGGGAGCAGGAGTTTTTAAGATGGCATCCCAATCACTAAAGCGTGTCTGAATCAGCATTTTGCTGCCCAGGAATCCCTCAAGCATTGGTATATATGGGTTAATGGCAGTAGCATTTGCAACTAATTTATCTGCGGCTTGGAGAGCATCTTCATATTTTCCTGCCATACTGCTGGCCACCATGAGGAAATGTACATTGTGGTTGTAGTACATCATGGGGTAAGTGCCCTGGACTTGATATTTTTTGATGTAAATATCATCTTGAGCGATCGCTTGCTTATTTGCTTGCATTGCCCCTTCATAATCTCCCACACGAAAATAAATATGGGAAGGCATGTGTACCAAGTGTCCGGCTGCTGGCGCTAGAGTTCCGAGTCTTTTGGCACTCACAAGGGCCCGTTCTGGGGAAAGTGATGCTTCCACCGCATGGATATAGTAATGATTGGCCCCGGTATGATTCGGGTTACGTTTGAGAACAGATTCTAAAATAGCCACAATTTTTTCTGTATCTGGCTGTGGTTTGCCATCTTTAGTCCAGTGCTGCCACGGATGCAGATCCATCAAGCTTTCAGCATAAAGCGTTGCCGCATCTAAATCATCAGGATATAGCTCAACTAGGGTTGCCATTGCTTTTGCGTAGTCTACCGCTAGTTGATACAAGTCTGCACCAGGATCTTGGGAGTAACGTTTTGCTAAGGCGGTAATGTAGTCTCGTTCCTGCTTAGATGCTTTGGTGGAAAGTGCTAAAGCTTGCTGTACCGCTTGGTAAGCAGCTAATTCTCGATTGGGATCGATTTCTAAGTTAATATTAGGGCCCAGAGCCAGAGCAATACCCCAATATGCGATCGCTAAATGCGGATCGAGTTTGGCAGCGTGTTGAAAAGAACGCACCGCCTCATCATGGTTGAAAGCGTAAATTAAATTTAATCCCTGATCGAAAAACTCTTGCGCCTGAGCATTAGCAGTGGAAATTGGATGGTGGATTGCACCAAGTCCAGATATTAAGGTGTAGGGTTGTCTTGCTTGAGCGATCGCCGCATTAGGAGCGATTAAAGAGAGTATAAGCACCCAAATTATCAATAAATACTTCATTGTCTATATTGTTTTTATTCAAGCTCTTTTTTTCTTAATATTCAAAAGCCACATTTTTTCTAATGAAGCAATTTGCTTACTGAGAACAGCAGCCCGATGTTTCTTATAGATATTAAATCCTACAAACATAATCATTGAAATCAAAATAGAAAATCCGATGAAAATGTTCACATATACATCGGTTTGCGTCCGATAATATACATATATACATATTGTGATTTATAATTTGGCTTAGTAGTAGAGTTTGATTGCATAAAAAATACCTTGAAAAATAAAAATAAACGTAAATACTTGTTCTTGCTGTCTTTAGTGAAAAATTAGTTACAAGTTTTACTAGTGCGGTATGGCATAAATAACTATCCAGTTTAAAAAGGTAACAAAAGCTTGATTTACAAGCTTTCTTTCCTGCTGTCTTTTTGAAGTTCCGTACCTTACGGGGGGACAAAAAGGGCTAGGATGCAGATAAAATAAGCTTCATAGCCCTCTCTCCTTGCTGGTAGTACTTACGCTTATTAGGGTTTAGTCTCAATAATTCTGCGACTAACTCATAAGAATTTTCCATAAAATTGACCCAGCTATTCCAAAGATGACGCACGCGGACAACCATAACTAAGGTTTGTAATCCTGCCCATAATTTGGGTTGATAAAGTTCACTAATCTCAGTGACGGGTACAGTTCAAACTTCACGAACTTCCCGGCGGTGATGTGCTTTCTCAATTCGTTTTTCATAACTGACATTAATTCCCTGAAATTTATACCTCCGTTTACTTGTAGCAGACGGGTAATTTCTCCCCATCTGCTACATTTTTTAAAAGTTAATCAAATTAGCATAAAATTCTATTAAAATAACAACCTGACTGTCTCACCACTTTGCTTCCAAGTTTAAAAAATAATTTTTACAACTAATTTAGGATTGCTATAGATATCAAAATTGTCTCCTAACTCTACCCGTAGTAGATTAGTTAAATTAACTAATCTACTACTTTTTCTTTTGAGATTTTAAAATTGCCGTCATGATATAAGAAAGTTTCCCAATAATATAGGTTGGATAAGGCTAATACCTTACCCAACCAAAGTGCGATCGCTCTTAATGCTCTTAATAAGCTTACAAGAACATTATAAGTTTATTCAGCTTTAACAAAGCTCAACTTTTTACCGGAATAATCGGTAATTGTTAGCTTTTGATCTTTTACATCATAAGACTCGGCTGAATTTAGTGTAGAAAAATATTTCTCTCCCTCTTCACCAAGATATATAAGTGGTTTTATTACAGGCCCTAGTAGTTCGACTGTATTGTCTGTCGATTTATAAGAGCCAAAGTATGGCACGGGTGCAAAGCCTGTATTTGCATTACCTGTGATTCTACTTTCATTAGGATCAAAGGCGACTGTAATATTAAACTGTTCGGGAACAGGAGAATTGTTTAAGGAGGTAAGCTTCCATTTTCCTTCTAAACTTGCTGCGTAACTGGGGCTTTGAAGCGCCAAACTCAAACTAAACACAACCAGGGCAAAAACGATCGCCTTTTTGATGTACTTAAATATATTCATGGTTTCATTCCACCTGAAATTCTAGTTTTAGAATGGATTGTTTAATCTTTCGGTTCTGCTTTATTACATTAATGAGAAAAAAGCAAACTTAACCATTAAGTAGAGTGCGAATAAGTTATGTATTTAGATCAACTTAATGGTTAAGGAAAATTAAAGTAATTTTCTATAAGCATACTCTTACTCTTTTAATGAAAATGCAAGGACAGTTAAGACTGTTTAGACAATTAAGTAAACATTTAATAAAATTTTAATATTTTATTAGGTTGGTAATATCGGTATATCATTCGTTACAAACGTTGTTTATCGCAAATGAGTAGCGTTGGTTCGTGTTGGCGTAGCCCAATCTAGGGATATACAGCCACCGTATATTAATGGCAATACGCTTTTTTAGTCAGGTTAACCAGTAAATTAGAGGTAGAGCGTAAAAAAATAAACTCAATGAAAGCGATATCTAACGACAAGCCGCAAGGCGTGTGCGCTACTGATTTTGCATCTATTATCGGTGAAGAAAATGCTGTTTGCCTTTGGGAAAATATCGAAATAGACCAGCAAAAACGTATCCAACAGGCTGTAACTTCTGGAAAACCTCCCACTTGTATTGTCTATCCCCGCACCCAACAACAACTAGCCGCAGTCATCGCCAAAGCTCACAGTCACAACTGGCGCGTCCTACCCTGTGGTAGTGGCAGTAAACTTAGCTGGGGTGGTTTAGTTAAGGGCGTTGATGTCGTAGTTAGCACAGAACGCATCAACCAACTGATTGAACACGCTGTTGGCGATTTGACTGTCACAGTAGAAGCTGGAATGAAGTTCTCGGATCTCCAGGCACTTTTGGCAAAATCGCGGCAATTTCTCGCCCTTGACCCCACAGCACCGGAGTCAGCAACTATTGGCGGTATTGTTGCCACAGGTGATACAGGTTCTCTGCGGCAACGTTATGGTAGTGTGCGCGACCAGTTACTAGGTGTTACCTTTGTCCGTGCTGATGGAGAAATCGCTAAAGCTGGGGGAAGAGTAGTTAAAAATGTTGCCGGATATGACTTGATGAAGTTGCTTACTGGGTCTTATGGCACATTAGGCTTGATTAGTCAACTGACTTTCCGTGTGTATCCGCTATCAGAGGCATCGGGGACGGTGGTACTAACTGGTAGTGCCGAGGCTGTATCCCAAGCGACTGATATCCTTCGAGGTTCGGCATTAACACCAGTTCAAGCTGATTTGCTATCAACTAAATTGGTGTCTAGCTTAGGTTTGGGTCAAGGATTGGGATTAATTGCCCGTTTTCAGAGTATTAGTGAGAGTGTTAAAGAACAGTCAAACCGAGTTTTGGAAGTAGGTCAAAAGTTAGGTTTAGATGGGGCAATTTTTGCTGATGCTGATGAAGCTAGTCTATGGCAGAGATTGCAAGAACGAATACATTTTTCTGCCACAGAATCTGTAATTACCTGCAAAATAGGAGTGTTGCCTACTGCTGCTGTAGAGATTTTGACTCAAGTGGGGTTGGGTTTAATTCATATAAGTAGTGGTTTAGGTTTGTTACAATTAGAGGATAAAAATCAAGTTTTGAAGGTGCGCGATTTCACCCAACTTAATAGAGGTTTTTTAACAATTCTGGAAGCACCAGTGGCGGTTAAAGAACAAATAGATGTTTGGGGTTATACGGGGAATGCTTTGCCGTTGATGCGCCGTATTAAGGAACAGTTTGATAGTAAGAATATTTTAAGTCCTGGTCGGTTTGTGGGTGGAATTTAAGAAACAAATTGTAGAGACGCTGAGGGCGCTGAGATAGAGAGGGGAAAGAAAATTATGCAAGTTTCAGAAAATGCTGTTAACAATACGGCTAGTTTAAAGAATTTGAAAGGTTTTGATGAGAGTCATCCGCCTGACCCAAAGTTAATTGATAGTTGTGTACATTGTGGGTTTTGTCTTTCTACTTGTCCCAGTTATCGGGTGCTGGGTAAGGAGATGGATTCTCCTAGAGGACGCATCTATTTAATGGATGCAATTAATGAAGGTGAGATTGCTCTCAATACAGCAACCGTAGAACATTTTGATTCGTGTTTGGGATGCCTTGCTTGTGTGAGTACTTGTCCTTCTGGTGTGCAGTATGACAAATTAATTTCTGCAACTCGTCACCAAGTTGAACGAAATTATCCCCGCAGTTTGCCAGACCAATTTTTTCGTAAACTGATATTTTCTCTGTTTCCCTATCCCAATCTTTTACGGATTTTATTAGTTCCGTTATTGGTTTATCAAAAGTTGGGGTTTGCTAAATTCTTTCGCGCTACAGGTTTACTCAATAAAATATCGCCCCGTTTGGCAGCAATGGAATCAATTCTGCCAGAAATTACTCTCAAATCTTTTCAAGATAATTTGCCTAGTGTGATTCCTGCTAAAGGTGAAAAGCGGTATCGCGTTGGGGTAATTTTGGGTTGCGTCCAACGGCTGTTTTTCTCACCTGTAAACGAAGCAACGGTGCGGGTTTTGACAGCGAATGGTTGTGAAGTTGTGATTCCGAAATCTCAAGGTTGTTGTGCGGCGCTTCCCGAACACCAAGGACAAACAGAACAAGCAAAAGCTTTAGCAAGGCAAATGATTGATAGTTTTGCCAAGACCGATGTAGATTTTGTAATTATCAATGCTGCTGGTTGCGGTCACACTTTGAAAGAATACGGGCATATTTTAGAAGATGACCCAGAATATCGGGAAAAGGCAAAGGATTTTGCAGCTAAGGTTAAAGATGCTCAAGAGTTTTTGGCAACTGTTGGATTAACAGCGAAACTTTCACCACTGACTGATAAACCTTTGAATTTAGTTTATCAAGATGCTTGTCATTTATTGCATGGACAAAAGATTAGTGTGCAACCGCGTCAGATATTGCGGCAAATTCCAGGGGTGAAGTTGAGAGAACCAATAGATGCAGCTTTGTGTTGTGGTAGTGCTGGAGTCTATAATATGCTGCAACCAGAAGTTTCTGAAGAATTGGGTCGGCAAAAAGTAGAGAATTTGTTAAATACTGGTGCTGAGTTAATTGCTTCTGCTAATCCTGGGTGTACTTTGCAAATTACTAAGCATTTGCAGTCGCAAGGTAAGAAGATTTCAGTTATTCACCCGATGGAGTTGTTAGATTATTCGATTCGCGGTGAAAAGCTGAAATTGTACCCGGATTTCTCACAAACTCAGAAAAAACCGGAGCTTAAAACTGATAAAATGTATACATAGTAAGTATTTCAGCAGTTTGAACCGATGAAT
>NZ_JBALEQ010000037.1:0-17084 GCF_036917775.1 Nostoc sp. | reverse complement strand
CGCCACATGAATTTCATGGCGAATGGAATTACACTATCTCACCAACCCTCAATATTCTCTAAAACTTGTAAAAGTTGTTTCTTGACAGGCTCTAAACCGTTGATACAAGGCTGCGCTGAGTACAGGGACAGGAGTGCCTTCGTCAATGGCGGCTGCGATCGTCCAGCGTCCTTCACCCGAATCAGACACGCGCCCCCCAAAGCCTGATAGGTCTGGTTGTTCCAGGAGGGCGATCGCAGTTAGATCCAGTAGCCAGGAGGCAATTACACTGCCCCGTCGCCAAACTTCGGCAATATCGGGCAGATTCAAGTCATACTGATAGTGTTCAGGATTGCGGAGGGGGGTCGTTTCAGCATTAGCCACACGGTTTTGCTTACCCACATTGGCGTGATGCAAGATATTCAATCCTTCTGCGTAGGCTGCCATCAAACCATATTCGATGCCATTATGCACCATCTTGACAAAATGCCCCGCCCCATTCGATCCGCAGTGTAGATAGCCTTCTTCAGCCGTACCACCCACCTTTTCCCGTCCAGCAGTACGCGGAATATCACCCCGTCCGGGAGCTAATGATTGAAAAATGGGATCGAGATACTGAACCACCATCTCAGATCCACCAATCATCATGCAATAACCACGCTCCAAACCCCACACTCCGCCACTGGTTCCCACATCTAGGTAGTGGATGCCCTTTTGCATCAGATCATTTGCCCGTCGAATATCGTCAATGTAGTAAGAGTTGCCGCCATCAATTAAGATGTCGCCGGAATCAAGTTTTGCAGCCAGTTCCTTCACCATCTCCTCGGTTGGTTCTCCGGCTGGCACCATCAACCAAATCGCACGAGGTTTATCGAGCTTCTGGACAAAATCATCCAAGCTGTAAGTGCCGAGCGCCCCTTCTGATGTAAGCAGTTTCACTTTATCAGGTGTGCGATTGAACACCACACATTCATGGTTGTTTTGCAGCAGTCGCCGAACAATGTTCGCACCCATACGTCCTAGACCAATCACTCCCATCTGCATAATTTTTCTCCAATGTAATTCTCGTTTGCATACAGTCAGTTCTGATTAGAGATAAGGTTCTGGTTCATTAACAGAACAGCAATATTTGATCCTTCCTGCTCAAATCACCTGTACAAAAGGGAAGCGATGGGCTTAAGCTTCGCCAGAGGCGATCGCGACTCCGTTCGATGTATTGTTTTATCGATTATCGATTTATTTCTCAAATGTATATAATTGTGAGTGACCCGTTCTAGTTGAGGCTGAGATCACAAATCGACTCACCCCTTGCTCCCACTTTGCGGTTGCATCAACGGTGTAAGGACTAGCGGTGCCAAACTGGTTAAGGCTGCTGGGTGGAGGGGTGAAAACCAGATGAAACTTACTTCCGCGATGGGAACCGCTAATTTGAGCAAAGTTCTCACCATCATTAGACTTCAAACTTCCGTATAGTTTGCCGGCAGGATCGATAAATACGAGTATCTGCCCCTGAGAACCGACAGTACGGAAGGTTCCCGTCCAACTGCCCCGGTAGGGAAGTACATAGTCTTGAGAGGAATTTGGTTGAGCTTGGCTGACTGGAAGCGCCAAGAGAGACTGCGAGCGTAGCAGTCCAATCATGCCAATCGTTAAGATTCCACCAACCAATCGTTTTGTTGTTCGTGTCTTCATCAGTGGTTCTCTTTAAATAGATGATCGATCAACTGTCAATCTGTCAAATCCCTCGTAACTATATTGTTCTGAGGTGATAGTGGGAATCTCTTCAAAGTTTTCGCTTGGCGGCGGTGAGGAGGTTGTCCACTCTAATCCAGTGGCATACACAGATGAATCAGGGATCGCTCTCGTTGTTCAACCGAAGAGAGAGGCTATTTTGCAGTGGTTTCTGGCTTCATCTTGGGTCTGTGATAGCGATAGAAAGTTTCTTCCCTCAGCCATTCTGTGGTTGCCTTAAAGTCATGCAGTGGGGTGGGCAGCATTTCCAAATACACTGCACTGCGAATTAGATCGCCAGGTTTGCCAGTTATCTGCACTTTGTCAAACAACCTTGCTACCCCATTTCCTAAACCCAATTTCATTAGCGTACCCCGAAGACTCACATCGGCTGGGCTAGGGGATGCTCCTTTAGCAAGGGCAATCAAATTGTGAGCAATGCTTGCACCTTGCTGATATGCCACCTGGGCTAGAGCCGGTAAGGGTTGTGGCTGCACGTTCGCGCAATCGCCTGCGGCAAACACTTCTGGAAAATCCAGCAGTTGCAGAGTTGAAGTGACAAGTGGTAGCCCATGCTTATCCAGGTGATCTGCGGGAATTTGGGACTTGAGATTTTGGATGAGTGGGTTCACCGCAGTCCCGGCTGTCCAGATGGTGGTTTGAGTCAACAGCGTTTTTATCTCAGTGCTGTTGGCAGGTTGATACTCCAGGTGGTCTTGAGCAACCGCTTTCACCCCTACGCCTAATATCAACTCAACAGGTACTTTTCGAGTTCTGAAAGCGTGGAGAGCCTCTGACTGCAAACTTGCGTTGACATCACCTGCGAGAATCGTCTTGCCATGATTGATTAAGACAATGCGAATCTGACGAATATCGCCGCCGAGTTGGGCGTACCAGTCGGGTAACAAATCTGCCAGGGTTGCTGCCATTTCTACCCCTGTCGGGCCTGCCCCAACGACAGCAAACGTGAGGAGCGATCGCCGTTGTGTTTCGTCATCCGTTTGGCTAGCACGTTGCAAACATTCTCGTAATTGGCGTTCCAGAGCGATCGCATTCTCTCGTGTCCGAAATGCGAATGCGTTTTTTTGTGCGCCCTCTGTTCCTAAATAACCCTGAATACTGCCAACAGCTAAGACCAGATGACTATAGATATAATCTGAGTCAGAAACTAACTCAAGACGTTTTTCTTGCAGGTTGATCGCCACTACTTTGTCCTGTACAAAGTTGATATCACTGCCTTGGAGCAACTCTTTATAAGTCGGACAAACGACATCTTCTGACAATTCACCTGTCAATAGTTCATACAACATTGGCTTGAAGACAAACTCTTCTTGTGGATCAATCAAAATGATCGACCGCAAGTCTTGCTGATGACGCAGATGCAAGGCTGTAAAAAGACCTACGAAGCCTGCTCCGATAATCACTGTAGGGCGAGAAGAATTCATTTTAGGAAGTGGTTAATAAACAGCAGCAAGCAATCATGCACGAGTAGCATTGGAACCGAAATGTACGCTAACGACTGATTCCTGTGATCAAGATAAAGCTCTGGAACCATCAGAGCTTTAGAGACGGCATAATTAACCCTCTTTTGTCAGAGTGGGAGAATCCAATCGCCCAAACGGTTACAGGGCTTTAATTTCCACGTTTTGTCTATAAATTTTAGTTTCTGTTAGAAAATAAAGCCTCAAACCTTGATGAAATAAAACTTTCAGAATCAGGCTGAGATTATTGTTTTCCGAGAGTGATAAAACAGGGTTAAGAGATTAGGTCAGAAATAAAATATGACATTACAGGGTGTGGCTGCTGTTAATTTAAACAACAACTTCTTGAGCAACTTTAGGATTTACCCTAGTTAGAATCTGTTGCGCTCGATCAATTTCCTCATCTGTGCCTGAGACAATCACCATGAACTTACCAGCTTTGATTTCTGTCTCGTACTTCAGGGCTTGCTCTTTGGGAATTCCCAATCCTACAAGGGCACCTACCAGCCCCCCTGCCACAGCAGATCCTACACCCCCTACAACCATACCTTCGAGCCAACCTGCCAGCACTCCGGCAACGTGTCCAGCTACAATCACAGGGCCGACTCCTGGAATAAACAGCAAACCAACCCCTGTGAGAATGCCAAATAGTCCACCAAAAAAGCTGCCCCAATAACCTGCTTCTCCGGCTCCAGCTTTAGCCGTATCTTTCCAGGTGAGAAAGCCACGGATATGTTCAGTGGTTTGATAGTCTTTACCGATGATCGAAATCTTTTGCATATCAAAGCCCGCTTTTTGCAGTTCTAATACGGCGGCTTCTGCTTCAACATGGGATGGAAAAACTTTCACAGTTTCGTGTTTGTATGACATAGATTTGACTCCTTATGAGTGAGAATTAAACAGCATTATCTTTTAAGTGGACAAGACCTGATCGCACGCAGCGCCCGGATTGCTACCTGAGTGCGTTGGTGTTGGCGTAGCCTCTCGTAGAGAAGCCTTGCCTTCGGCATCGCTCGCACAGAATTCTTCAAAATATTGCGAACATGGGTTTTCGCCGTACCTGTTACTGATGTACAAATTTTGGGCAAATCCATCATTGCTGTACCCGTCAACAATCAGTTGCAATATCTCTAACTCTTGCTCAGTCAACGTTTCAATAGTAAGGATTTGGCTGTATTCCGGTTCTATGGCTCGAATTGCAATTGTTTCAGCATGGTTGCTGCCATCAGCTTGAACAGGATTTGCGTGTTGAAGCAATCTAGCGACCTTTTGGGCGACAGCAGTGAGTGCATGATTAATAGGAGAATTTCCAAAAAAGTTACTCTGAGTTGGAACTTTGGAATACTCAAAATCATCTTCAACTAGTAATGACATACGTGTCATAAAATTATCCTCAACGAAATATTGATTGAGATTACTGACTCAATTAGTAAATGATCTAAGCTGTTTGAAATACTGAGAAATTATTCTGTTGCCAGAAGACCATGAATAAAAATCAATAACACAATTGATCTGACGATGATGTAAAGCCGATCATGCTGTTACCAAAACGCGAACAATGTACACTTTTTTACATATATCAGGTAAGAATTGGGAAATATCAGGTCACGGTCAAAGCTCACTGATACTGTATGTTCAGCATCAGTGTTGAGCATACAACCCTCTTCTTACTATCTTTGTGTGAAGGAAACTGAAATATTGGAACTAAATTACTCTCAATATTTGCCTGAATTAAATATATGCAATTAACTCTAAGTTGTCGTCCACTTAAAGTTGGAACTTTTGTACAATACAATGATTGATGAATCAGTCCATATATCAATGTAAAGTTGGCTCCAACTAAGGTTGGAATTTAAATTCATACTAAAGTTCAATACCTTAGCCAGTTTATGAGGGTTCAACGCCTGTGAAAAGGGAATGGATATATCCCAAAAAAGTGAGCTTGGCAAAAATTTGGGCTAATAAAATAGGCTCAGGCTTTACCTTATGTATGGAAACTGGCAAGCAGGAATTTATGACCCCCTAGCATTTAAAAAATAAAGTCCTTTTGATATGACCCGACGAGAAAAAAATCAACAACACCGGGAATCTTTAAATCAGTAGTTGGGTAAGTTTTAGAGGATTGGTTGTTGTCATTCTTCAAATTCGACTATCAGAACCGTACCTCTGCATCACTAAATAAATATTAATAATAAGATGCAGAGGTAATTCATGTGTTAGCTTTCTAACTTTTGTTCATGATATTCGGAGATATGCTCATATACCTCCTCTGGAAACTGTAAGTCCTTATAAACGTTACAAGCATCTGGATTATCAGGATTCGAGCAGATGGGAAATTCTTGTTGCGACTGCCATTGAAGAACACGCTCACGCCGAGGCGGGTTATAATCTTTACCTTGCACTTGTGGATATAGCGAGCGTGCTTCTTGTTCAGTAAAATCTTTATCTTTTTGAAGATAGTCAATTAACTCAGAATTTCTGGGAGCAAAATGATAATTATCTATCGCACCAAATCGATACAATAGTAGCCGTGCATTATTAATTTTCGTGTGTTGCTTGATTTTTACTCCTTTCCCCCTTTGCTAATAAAAGCTAGTAATGCTAGATTTCGTTTACTTGCAATGTTTCAGGGTGATTTATGAACAAAGGTGAACTAGTTGATGCTGTAGCAACAAAGGCCAACGTCACAAAAAAGCAAGCCGATGAAATCATTAGTGCTTTTTTGTCAGTTGTTACCGAGGCTGTAGCCAATGGGGATAAGGTAACGCTCGTTGGGTTTGGGTCATTCGAGCGACGTGATCGCTCAGAACGTGAAGGGCGTAATCCGAAAACTAATGAGCCAATGACTATCCTAGCGACCAAAGTACCTGCGTTTTCTGCTGGGAAACAGTTTCGGGAGAAAGTAGCGCCATAGATGAATTGCTTTACCACTGGCTATCCAATCACTGTAAAGCTGTAACTCTCGCTTTTCTCAAGACAGCGTGGGGCAACGGTAGATGGAATGTGAGTGTCGAATTGCAGATGTAAAAAAAGCGCGATGGCGTAACCGCCCGCCTTCTTGCGATCACTACACTAACACCTGCCTTCGTGATGCCTTTTCTCGGAGCATCTTCTGTTGTTTATCAAAATCATCCAAACCTTACTATTAACTTCTTTCTTATTGATTTCACAATTGCCTACTCTCGAACCAAAATTTATTAATTTAAAAAACCAATTAGAAAATCAAGGGTTTCAGATAATAATTGAGCTACCACCAAAGCGAGGAACTTATGGATTATTGAGAGAGGCTGACAAAAAAATTTGGATTAATCCAGTAGTTTTTGAGCTACATATTAGTACTCAAACTCTAATTCATGAAGCAGTTCATGCTGCACAAGTATGTGCAGGGAAAGGGAAAATAAAAACTTTAGGTCTAAATATTCAGCCGAGTAATTATGCTCGACCTTTTTTTATGCGCTATACTGATGTTCACAGGCAAGATTTAGAAAGAGAAGCCTATGCAGTACAAACTCAACCTAATAGTTATGAACTAGCTGTATCCCTTCTTCAAAGATTTTGTAAATAGCTTTTAGCATAAAAGTAATGTATGTTTATAGACTCTACTGTGTAAAGTAAATCAGTAGAGTATCTCATAATAGCCCGATATTTTCTCCCAAACTTTTAACCAACAATTTTAGGGATATAATTTTCATGTGTTGCTTCCCACAACCCAACCCAATGGAATTAAACTGGTTAGCAGGTTTACCACTGTGCGTTCGCTGCTGATTTTTGGGAATTTAAAAATAGCGTTGCAATTTTGGGGAAAGCGAACTTCTAGTCATCACCAGCCAGAACACAGCCAAAGCAATAGATGTGGAATGAAAAGCGCACAATATTATGTTGAGTTATTCAAATATGTAATATCTATAATCAGAGGTAGCTAAACTCACCCACATTTGTGAAATGCTGTAATCAGTGCGATATCTAAGGAGAGGATCTCCATGACATCAAAAGGCAAGAAAAAGACCTCACGGCGTGGTTTTCTCCAAGGGGCGGCTATTAGTACAGCAGCTTTAAGTGCAGCAGAGTTACTAAAAAAAGAAGTGGCAGATGCTGCAAGTCCTGGACAGGATCAGGCAATCCCTCTCCAAAGTACTGAATTTGATTTTATTCAGAAATCGGCTGCCCTAGAGCCAGACAAGATTGTAGATAGTGCTTGTCAATTCTGCAATTCTCTGTGCCGATTGAAAGTTCACCTTAAAGACGGGCGGATTATAGATGTCTTAGGTGAACCAAATGACCCAGTACAGGATGGTGGGTTTTGTATCAAAGGGCCAATGATGACCCAGCTAGTCTACAATCGTTTTCGCTTGAAAAGCCCAATGAAGCGGGTTAGTGGAAACAAAGGTGACAGCAGTTCTAAATTTGAGCCAATTTCTTGGGATGAAGCACTTTCAATTATAGCTAGCAAGTTTTTGGCACTCAGGGATGCAGGTGAAGCTAGAGCGATCGCGAACAAAACCTCTGGCAGACTCCCACGGGGGACAGGTTCTCTGGTCGGACGCTATTTTAGTATGCTGGGCAGTCCTAATAATACCGATGTTGGGCCTGTATGCAACGATGCAGGTGGCAATGCTTTGGCATGGACATTTGGCTTGGGTAATTTTACAAACGGTTACGGAATCGATGATGTGACTAAAAAAGAAGATTTGGGAAGTGCCAAATTCTTTCTGTTTTTAGGTACGAATCAAGCAGAAACCCATCCTGTAACCTTTGCCTATCTTCTCAGAAGTCGTGTTCAGACCAAAGCCAAATTAGTAGTTATCGACCCGCGCTTGACTCCTACAGGAGCGCAAGCTGATGAGTGGATTGCACCGAAACCACACACTGACTTGGCTTTGGTTTTGGCAATGCTCTATCACATTGTGACTAACAACTTATACGATACTGGCTTTGTAAAACGATGGGTACTAGGTTTTGATGAACTGAAAAATCACCTAAAAAGCTTCAGCTACACACCAGAGTGGGCAGCCAAAGTGACGGATGTTCCAGCATCAAAAATTAGGTCGATAGCTGAGGCTTATGCCAAAACTAAGCCTGCTGCTATTTTCTGCAACGCTGGGATTTCTCATCAATTGGGGGCTTTTGACACTTACCGTTGTTTGACATTCCTAGCCGCGATTACAGGCAATATTGGTATTCCTGGTGGTGGTTGCAATTTTATGCACAATACCTGGCCAGGGGAATTGAAGTTGCCAGCGATTATTGGTAAAACGCCTAGCAAAGAGATTGCACTACCAGTTGGGCCAGATTATTTTGCGGAATCGATCATTTCAGGTGAACCTTATCAACTCAAAGCGATCGTTACTCAGGGGAATCCTTTATTGGCTTGTTCAGACACAATTAAAGTACAACAGGCTTACCGCCAATTAGAATTTTATGTTTACACTGGATTGTTTATGGAAGAATCAGCCTACTATGCTGATATTATTTTGCCAGTAACCAGTGGTTTTGAAATGGAAACCGTTTATATGCGGCGGGATGATCGAGCAATCCGTTGGCAAGAACAAGTGGTGACTCCGGTAGGTGAGTCCAAACCAGATTGGCATATCTGGATTGATTTAGCACACGCCACAGCGAAATTAGACAAACGCAATCCGCCTGAATACTGGAGGGACAACTTTCCTGATTCTTGGAAAGACTATCGTCAACTGTGGGCAACTTTTCTAACCAATACTCCAGGAATGGGAGGTATGACCCAACAGAGACTATCTCAAAGAACAGAACCCTTGCGTTGGCCTTGTCCCACAGTAGATCATCCTGGTGTCAGCACACTTTACCTAGATGATGCATCTTGGTATGAAGCCGCATCAGCTCTTAACCCTGATAATATTGGTAAGCGATTTTTAACTCCCAGTGGGAAAGTAGAAATTTATACTCCTCAATTACAAAGTCGGCTAGCTGAGGCTGGACACTCTGCTCTGCCAAGCTTCTATACCCATCCAGAGGTAATAGGTAAGCATCCTACCATTGAATACACATCTGAGTTGGTAAAAAATCCTGTAAATCCAGAGGCACTGACTCAAAACATTAAATTAGGAAAAATGACTTCTGGTGAGGTACATAAAGAGTACCCACTAATGGGAATGACTGGCAGACCAAGTGTAGTTCATTTCCACTCTGTAACTCACTGGACTTATACGGGTAAGCAAATGAATGGTGTTCGATTGGTACAAATTCACCCAGAAGCTGCGAAAAAAGTAGGCATTAAAAATGGTGATGAAATTATAGTTGAAAGTCCCAGAGGAGCAATCACTGGCACTGCATTGGTTTGGTCAGGAATTCGAGAAGATACTATTTTTGTCCCTGGCTGGTTCGGGCCTGGGCAGAAAATGGCAGAAGAGTTTGGAACTCCCTACTATGAGTCAGTTAATATCTTGATAGATAAACAATATTATGACAATCTCTCAGGACAGCAGGCATTTAAATGTTTTGCCTGCCGAGTCAAAAAAGCATAAGAATTACTTGTTCTTTGATTTTGAGTATCTCCCCACTTATTTCAACCAAATATGTGTCTTGATGATATCGTGATTGCTCGTGCCAGCCTCAGCGATGTTACTGGAATTCTCAAGTTGGCGCAAGCCAATGACGCAGAACATGGTGGTATGTTGTTAGGTCATCTTGAGCCAGAGGCAGTGATGATGACCATATCTAAAATGCCGAGCATTGTAGCCCGCAAAGATGGGCAAGTTGTAGGATTCTTACTCAGTTGGTCAAAGGCAACTGCTAATTTACCAATTATAACGGTAATGTTACAAGCCTACGCTGGTACAAAAGATTCTTACTTATATGGCCCCATCTGTGTTGATGAAACTATGCGAGGGCAAGGTATTGCTGCGGTAATGTTTGCTAAATTGAAAGATTTTTTACCAGAACGGGAAGGGATACTGTTCATCAAGGCAAACAACAAAGCATCACTTCAGGCACATCAAAAGATGGGTATGTGCAAGATGGCAGAGTTCATCTATGAAGGCACTGAATTTTTGGTATTCGCCTATAATGGCTAACTACTTGATAAGGTTTGGGTGATTCGAGCGACGCGTAGCTTGCCGCCGTAGGCATCGCTTTTAAGAGCGAGGGGCGTAATCCGAAAACCAATGAGCTAATGACTATTCCAGCTACCAAAGTGCCTGCATTTTCTGCTGGGAAACAGTTTAAAGAAAAAGTAGCGCCATAGATTAATTGCTTTACCACTGGCGATCCAATCACTGCAAAGCCACAATCGATTAATTCAAGTATCGAATCGACTATGAAACTTTGACTGCTTCTTAGGGAGTATGTCAATACAATTCTGGTATTACTCCCGTACCAACAAATCTGTTTCTGCTAAAATCGCGTCTTCCAGCACGTAAATTTTGAGGCAGTGCCATGTGTGCAAAGGGATTTGGACAGCCCCAACCCACCAAAATCGATAAACTTATTGAATCTGCGGTGCGTTATTGTCACAAGCGACACCCAGAAGACCTAGACAGCATCTTTGATAATCTACCTGTCAACCTCAACCAACGAGTAGTAACGGGGATTTTGGCAGCATTGCAGAAAGATATTGACACTTTGAGTTGGTTTTGCGGCTATATGGCATCAGAAATCAACCGCAGTGAGGACAACCAAAAGCCTCATCATCCCATCGCCGAACTTAGCAAAACTCTGATTACATCGGGGATGGAACCGTTTACTGATTTTATGCCTTATCCTGGTTGCCGCCTCGTCATACTCAATTCGGAAAAATTTGAATCATTACCAAAGTCAGTTCAAACCATAGTGCAGCAAGCTTTTGATATTAGAGAAAGTAGTGGGACAGAGGCACAAAGGATAAATGATGCGTTGCTACAAGAGTTGATGGTTCAGGAATAAGTAAAAAATGTGATGAAGTACCCGCACGCCAACTCTTGGAGACGCTTTGCTCTCGCAAGATCCACGTTCGCGGAGCGTGCCGTAGGCAAGTGGTACGGTATAAAGCATGAGTGAGCCACCCTACCCAAAAGGCTTCCCCCATCGTTCTCCATTATCTTTGATTAAATGGCGACACCGAATAGCCCGTCGCAGGCATCGCCACTTCCAAATTAAACTCAATTCCAACTCCTGCCGTGCGATCGCTGTGTTGATTTTGGGCATTTTAAAATAGCATTTACTAAATACAGCTATGTTTAAAGGATTCGGTGGGCCAAAGAAAAAATCAGTGCTTGAAGAGAATGAACTGACTACAGGCATTGTTCAGCATCCAGTTACAGGACTTTGGCAGACATGGATATCATTTACAGGTAATGATATTCAATGTATTACCGCCCATGCGAACCCTGATGATGCTGACCGGGTAGCGAAACAGATTGCTGATGCTTGGAGTGAGGGGAAATACAAAACTGGGGAAGAGGTGACAGCTTTTATTACATCTCTGCCGACTGATGCTGTCATAGACCCATTGCCCCAAAATATTGTGATGCAACTGAGCAAGCAGGCATTAAGCGCAAGAAAGTAAGAAAGAGTGATGGCTTTACAGAGTGCGTTCAATTGCTGCCAAATTGGGCATTTCAAGGAAGACCGTGGGTTTAGGAATCTGGATCGATGCAGTTGAGATGCTCACAGCCAAAAGCTTGAGTCATCATTGCAGCTAGCTGTTGAGAAACTTGTCCATCAAAGTTGAGTTTGAGCATGATTTGGTCATAGGTTTGTCCCTACACTATCAGCTTTGCCATTTGCTTAAACTCTACCCAAGTCAAATCACTCTCAACAAATGCTTTCGCAAGAGTAATTACAAGCTCCTCATAATCATTGTCTTCCAATTTTGTCATCATTCGGTGTTCAATGTGAAGCGAATCATCGAAACAGTAATACCAGGATTTCGGTTGCTGTTTAACTACCTTTCGGAAAAAATCTTGTTGTTTAGAAAGGTTAACAGCGCGATCTGCTTCACTACAGACCATTAAAATAGGAGCGGAAACACAGCCTTGAGCCTTTTCTGAAACTTCCTTTGCCAACTGAAGAAATATCCGTAATGACTTGAGACAAAAACCTTTATAACCAAAATTGCCAGATGCGTCTTTGTTAAACCATTCAAAGTAAATTGGTAGGATTTTGATAAGTTGATCTAATAGTGAGTAACGGCTAGCTAAATAAGGGGTGAATAATAAAGTGCTGGCAATCTCCTGGGGATGCTCTAAAGCTAACCAAGCAGCTAAAGTTCCACCTGTTGACAATCCACCAATTACAACTTGTTGGCCTAGTGTTTTTGCAATCTGCAACCATTTGAGAAGAAATTGTTGATATATCTGAATATCTGTTGGGAGTGGTGGGGGATTTTTACAACTCCAGTTTCCTGAGCGTCCATGACCGGGCTGTAAAGGAATTAGAACGTTATGTCCCTTGTTAAAGAAGGCTTGACCAAGCGGCTCAAACTGGTAGGGGCCTGCTGTAAAACCATGCAAAAACAAAAAAACTTTTGACGTGAAGTAAGGATGAATTAAAAATTTGGAGCGACAGGCTTCATTTTTCAGACCTAGTGTGGACTCTAATTGGTGAACTTGCTCCAGGATTTCTGCTGTATTTTGAATGCCAACTTTCATTTATTACTTATTGTGTTCACATATATAGTTCACTTTATTGATTAAGTAGTTACTTCAAATCTAGCAGAGGACATATTCTTAAGTTAGTCTGTCAGAAGCGAGAAACATTTTTTATTATTGATGAGTATTCACTCTAAACGCTCCCTCTGGTTGCCATAGCTCATCCAGCCCCTAACTTGATAGTTCGCAAAACCAGCATTTCTATTTAGTTAAAAGGCTGTCCCCACAGTTCCCAATTCTCCTTGTTAAAAGGACTTCGCCACTTTAGAATCAACTTCAACTCCAACTGCTGCCGTGCGCGTCGGTCAACCGGAGCATCCCACCAAAACGCTGCATTCACAGCCGTCGTCAACCCATACCGAGAATGCAAATTCTGGTAATTTGCAATGTATTCTTTGCAGTCATGAATACCTTTCCACCGCTTATTACTGCGGCAAGTTTCCCCAACATATAGCACTAGCCCAACTGCTGAATCCAAAATAAAATATAGACAAGCATCGCCAGAGCTATCAGCAGGTTTTCTGTAGAAAGACATTGGGACAAGGTGTAGCTTCAGTGGGTCAATTGCGTTGGGATCGCAGTGGTTGGAAGTGAGGTCGAACAGTGTAGTCTGCTGTAATGGTTGGCTTTCTCGCTGCCGTTGCTGATGAGTCAGTATGCGCGATTTCCATTCTTGTAAAGCATCAGCACTCATCAGCAGAGTGTCTGTTTTACTACCATAGCTAGGTGTAATTGTATTGTTGTCAAAGAGATTGAGTTGTTGGGGTTCCAAAGATGTTTGTTGAGTGCAACCAGAGTCATGATAAAGTATTCCAACACAGAGATGACAGTGGCGATCGCTCAGACTAGGGGCTAATTGATTAAGAACTCAATAAACCAGACATATTTAAAACTCGTTCTGACCAATTAGAAGCAACATCAGCTATGCTTACCCTTTGGCTTGATTGCTCCTTGATGGTATCCCAATTGCGTTGCCAATCTTGTAACAAGTCTTGAAGTTGGTTTAATTCGACATTATAGGTTTCACTATTTTGCTGTCTTAAAGACAAATACAACAAACTTTCGTGTAACAATACTGGAATAACTTGGTTACAATCGCTACTTTGTACCCAAGACTTCAAGTGTGCCAGACTTGATGCTAATTCACCCAATTGCTGTGGTTGGGTTAGATGTAAAAAACTAGCTTCAATCGCACTCCAGTTGGGCATCAAAATCCTCCTAGCAACTGCTGGATAAAAAATAATTTTGCGTTGAAGCATCGATTGAAAGAGTTAGTGGTATATTAGTACAAAAGAACTATCAAACCAGGTTCAACAGCTTCAAACTGCAATAGTTATTAATATTTTGTACTTCCAAATTGAGGAATGCTATGGCAGATTCTAATTCCCTACTTTCTTTGTATGAAGAATTAGTACAAGATCATTCCAGCCAATTCGATCCACAAATTGCTTCTTTGCAAGAGTTGGTCATTACACGAATGCAAGAAATTCGTGACGCAGAACAGAGCTTAGTAGAAACACAAGCAATAGAACTTAAACGGATCACTGATGCTCTCGCTACTGATGCTCGTTGCTTGTTGCCAACGCCAGGATTAAGAGCATTTGTACAAGAGTTAAAACAGACTAAAAGTAATAATTGGTACACGCGCAAATCAGAATTTAGTATTGCAGAAGATCCAACTACTTGGTTATTGGCGATGCTCGAACTACCGATAGGTTTGAGCAACTACCAAACTCACGAAGACCTGAATGGTTATGATGACGAACGTAACTTTATCGGGTATAGCTATACTCTGTCTCTAAAATTAGGTTCAGTTGAGCATTCGCTCAATGAAATACCATTAAAACGCATATATAACGTCAACGAGTGTAGTGAAACTTCTATAAAAGGGCAAATTGAGGACTACATTTATGGTGACGTAAAATATTTACTTAGAGATATGGAATATCCAGAGTCACAAAAACAGCAATTAGCGGCTGAAATCAGCACATTAGTAGGTTACTCCCTCAAAATATTCGCACTTAAACCTAGAAGAGCTATTTTTAATTATTCATCCATAGAGGAAGACTGATGCAATTGTATTTGAGCTTGTCAGCCTATGGTGGAGTTTCAACCCGTGAAGCATTAACAATATTTTGGAATGCAGGAATCCGGTATGTTGAGCTAGCAATTGGGCCTCGACCTGATACTGATTCAGCGCAAGCAGTAGAGGATTTTAGACAACAGGGAATGGTCTATCGAGCGCATCATGCTTTTGTTTGGAGCGCACGCCATTATTCTTTCAACCTAGCTCAACCTCAAGATTGGAAATATTTTGAGGAACTGATAGACTATTTAGCTAGCATGGGTGTTACCGCTTATTCAGTGCATGGAGGAAACTTCTGTAAAACAACTGAACGCGTTTTAGCGTATACAACATTTGTAAAAAACATTCATCGTCTTCATCGGCTTTGTCTGACGCGAGGTATTGTTCTGGGTGTAGAAACAATGTATCCTACACTCCCAAATAGTGCTGTTGAGAACCTCTTAGATAATGCTTCAGAACTTGCTCAATTTTGCCAAGATGTTCCCCAGGTCAAGATAGTTGTGGACTTGGCCCATCTCAACATTTGGCGTGACAAAACCGAAATACTGTTGAATGAATGGTTGGGACTTCCACCAGAGAAACTTTTAGAAATTCACATTTCAGACAATGATGGACGGCAAGATATACATTCGCGGATTACGGACAATACTTGGTGGTTATCTCAGATTACTAATTTTCCAAAGGGAATTCCCTTGGTGTTAGAGAGCCGATTAAATCGATTGCCTGTTTCAGTAGTGCAGCAAGAGTACAACCGGATCGCTGCTTTAACTTTCCGATAGTTAACTAATAATAGTTTGTAACAAGCCACTTATATTCTGTGATTGCCAAGGCCAAAGCCCTAGTAACCGAAATCTTTTAAGTGCTGCTTGATATGACTTCTTACTATTATATCCTTCCTCAATATACTGGTTATTGTAATAACCGTAAACTATCAAGCTTGCATCAATTGCTTTCAAAAATGATTCGGGTGCAGTTACAGAATTTAAACTTTTAAAAGACTCACTAATATATCTATGTATATAGTCGAGAAAATTATTAATTTCTTGGCGTGTAAACTCTGATTCAAATACTTCATTCTGGATTGGAGGTATGTCTGATTCATCTTCAAATACTTTATATATTCGATAATATATCCAGCCTTTAGCATCAAAAATATGCAATAAATAGAAAAAACTTCCTATTGTTTTATTAATAGTTAGTAATAATGGGAAACTAAAAGAGCCTTTGCAACTATCAAATGAATCACTGCTATTTCCAAAAAGCCAAGTTAACGTGATAAACGACTGTGCTAGGTTCAAATTGTCTTGGCTTTTATTTTCAGACAAGTAAATATTCTTGAAGAATGAATCTTCATCTTTAATAAAAAAACTATTTTTTTGAAGCTTTCTATATTCATAGTCATCTAATCTCCACAATTCATATTTAATTGCTTCTAATTCAAACTCGAATTTGATTCGCTCTTTAATTTGTCTAACTACTTGCTTCATGTGTTTTGAATCAATTTAGTAAGAATTATATAGTATTAATGTACTACTATACCGTTTAAATTTATTTTTTCCGACAGAACTCATGAAAATCTCCGTTAATGACACTCGCCACTGCTCTAGGCAATCGTTCATTTCATAAAAGATGGTAGTATTTGAGAGTATTTATCGTGGCGTTTAAGATGGCAATAGAAATGTATCCATCATCCTTTCGTTGCGATTGTGGACATGAATCGTATTTCTTTGAAAATACGATTAGGGATATGGAGAAATTGAGCGCAACTAAACAAGTCACTTTAAGCGACACCGAAGATAACAAACACACAATTATTTTTTCTAAGGGGAAGGCGATAGAGATGATTTGCTCCAAACTAGGAGACTGCAAAATAACCAAGTCACAGTAACCGTTTTGATGGAAAAGTGAACTACTCGGATCTACACATCCACCAGCCAATCACAGACCACAGGCTGAAAATCAACTTCTGTGCGTTCGTCCTTGACGTTGGCGCAGCCATCGCCCCAAACCCAAAACTTTAACTCATCCATTCGAGCCATTCGGGAGCCTCGGACACCAACTGACCAAAAATCTGCGGTTGTGCCTCCTCAAACACCACCATCACACCCCAACCCTCATCGCTTTTAAGGGTAGAGAGAAACTCTTTAATCGCATCCACACCAGACTCTAGCCGTTCCATGAAGCTGACAAAGTAACATTTAACCTGCT